>NZ_MJEH01000064.1 GCF_001742425.1 Bacillus solimangrovi | reverse complement strand
GTTTACCTTATGTATCCGATTAAAAATGTGAAAGTTTTTTGTACACAGTTTAGCCCAAATTACTGAGCAAATTAGAACATAGGGAATTTAACCTATGGTACACTAATACTATTAATTAACTATATATGTAAAAAATGTAATGGGGGTTAATCTAAAAAAATGAAAAAGGTGCCATTTGTAAAAAGTATCTTATTTAAACTCGCCTTTATAGTTGTGATCGGTAGCATTGTCGGTGCAGTCATTTCAGAATTAATTTTATTGATAGTAAATAACTTAGGTTTCTTTAGTGAGGGACTAATGGTGATTACGAACTTCCTCGTTAACTTGCTAACAATTCCAGCTATTATTGTCATTTTCGCTCAACTATTTATTATTAATCGGATACATAAGGTAAACGCAATTATTTATGAAATCAATAATGGGAATTTTGACGTTGAAGCAACAGATAGATGGGGAGATGAGCTAACATTTCTAAATGAAAATGTAGTAACCGTCGGTAATAACATAAGTACGTTAATCAATAGTGTGAAAAACGAAGCCGATGAAGTGAATAAGCAGAGTATGTCTGTCAGTGAATCATTCGAGACATTAATGAGCTTGCAACATCAGTTAAAAGATATCTTTGATGCGTATAACGAATCAGAGCAAGAAGTTGTTCGAATGTTCAAAAGTACAAGAGAAGTATTAGAGGAAGTTTCGACTGGGTTAGATAATGGTACGCAGCATATCCAAGGTGTCAGTATGAAAAGTGCTGAAGTAAGTGAACATGGTACGAATACACAAGCTATCTTAGAAAAAATGTTTAATACAATAAAACAGCTAGAGCGTGATTCTTTTGAAACGAGCAAGCTAGTTAGAAGTTTGAGTGATCGAACGAAAGAAATTGTCGCTGTAGTAAATGTGATAGAAGGCATCTCAAATCAAACGAATCTGTTAGCGTTGAATGCTGCAATTGAAGCTGCAAGAGCTGGTGAACATGGGAAAGGATTCGCGGTTGTTGCTGCTGAAGTTCGCAAGCTTGCTGAGAATTCGGTTCGAGAAACAGAACGTATCAGTTCAATTATTAATGCAATTCAAGAAGAAGTTGAACATGTTGTCATTTCAATTGATAAGGATAGACAAGATGTGAAGGAGAGCGAAGTCCTCTTCGAAACGTCTCATGAGCACATCAATAAAATACTAGCAGAGGTTCAAGACATAACGGGTGATATTGATGAAGTAGCAGGAGCAATCGAAGAGATTACAGCAAGTAGTCAAGAAATCGGCTCTGCCATTGATATGTCCAAATCCATTATGGTGAATAACCAAGCAAAATTAACTGAACTAAATGATCTAAAAGAAAAGATGGTCCAATCAACACTCTCTAGAAAACAAGATATCGACTATTTAAGAGGCACATTCCAGTCACTGAAAGAAAGTATCGATGACATTGCGAAAACGAAATAAAGTGAAACTTCTATAAGTGGCAATATCTTTATCAATACTGAAGGGTAGTTGAATTAAGTAGGTAATTACTGAGGCTCTCCCACTTAAAATCATAAGTTTTGAGTGGGAGTCTTATTGTCAGTTGAAACGAGATACATACTCAGGTTGATAATCTAATTTCATTAAAAGGGGGATTATTTGGTTATGTTGATGCCAATTTTAATATATGTTATTTCAATGGTAATCCTCTACATCGTTATTGAGACAGCAGTAAGAAACGGGATAAATAGTTCAGTGCTCGGTAAGAGATTTGATAATGAGGATAAGAAATCATGGTTAGATGATGATTTGGATAACTAAAAGAGATACGAATGAAAAATTAGATGTTGTTTCAACGTACATTTTTGTGAATGTGCGTTTTTTTAGCGGAATTTTGTATGGAATAGTAGAGGGAAGAGTTGTTAGTTTTACGAAGTATAGGTAAAATTAATTCTGGTTTACATATATTAGTCAACAATGGATAAATTTAAACGTTAGTAAATTAGTAATTCTCATCAAATTAATAAGTTCTTTCTTAATAAAAAATATAGGTGGTGTACGATGGACATTAATCTTACAAATGCTTTAGCCGATTTAACGATCACATCTATTTCAAAAGTGAGTGAAGGGTTAGAATCGGACGTTTACAAAGTTTACTCTTCTACATACGAACAATTTTTAGTTGTTAAGGTACCGAAACAAATTGTCTATCATAATGAGAACGATCAAGATCTTTCTGCGAAAGGCTTATATATGCAGGATTATCTAATAAGCGAACACCTCATTAGGAATGGCTTCTCTAAAGTACCTCGAGTATTTGATTTAAAGGAGATAGATGGTTGTCCAATTTTGATACAGGAGTATGTTGAAGGAGACAATGCTGAATTTCATGAAGGTGAATATGATGAGTTTGGACAAGAGTTAAAAAAGATTCATGATATGCCTTTGCCTGACTTTAAATTGATAGCCCAAGAGGGACAAGAAGATGTAAATAATACAATCATAGAAAGAATATTTAAGAGAATAGTAGCAATGAATAAATTAGCAGGTACGGATATTCATCTGCCAAGTAAAGATGTGCTAACTAACGTTTTGAAAAATGGTTCGAATAAAAAATCATTGCTCCATATGGATTTAAGAGCGGAAAATATTTTAAGGAAAAATCATAATATTTTAGTGTTTATCGATTGGAGCAATGCACTGATTGGCGATCCCTTGCTTGAATTTGCGAGAGCAAATGAGTATGGTCTTCCAGTTGAAAATATACTTAGTGGATATGGTGAATACCCATTAACTTCCACAGCACAAGAGCTTATTTACAGATTAGATACTGCAATCATGTTGGGTATTGTGTTTTTATCATCAGCTCCTAATAAGTTAAGAGCTGAACAGCAGATTAACCGTGTTAAACAGTTGAATGATAGGTTAATTGAGAAGATATAATGTGCTTACACAGAACGAGTTGGAGCTGGCTATATGCGGTTGTGTGCTATTTATTTGTGCGAGTTATATAGCCGTCCATTCTTCGTTTGAACGCATAGTTGACAGTTTAATTATACGTTGTGTTTATCAGTTAGAAGTTCATTAAGAGCTACTTGGTTGAAGCCTTTGATGATTAACCAGAGTGCCATTATCATCTCTTGAACTGCCAACGGTATATACAACATATCCAAGTTAAGGTCTAGTCCAAAGAACTTCAATAAGTCAACAGCAATATAGAAAACAGCTCCGATTAAACCCCAGACGGACAACCAACGAGGGATAAGTTTGGTGAGGTAGAAAAGTGTGTATAACAACAATGCCCCAATAATAAATACAATCGTCAAAACGGGGCTGATAATGTCATATGCCTGAAGCAGGACATTGCCGATAATTTGTAAAGATCCTACTTCTGCCCCAACGGTAGTGAATTCTTTGCTGAACACGCCTAACACGAGCCAACTGACAGCGATTAAGATATATGTACTCCCCTCTAGTGGTCCTCGGAAAACAACCATGCCTAGTGCAAGAACTTCATTCTTTCTTCTAAAGAGAGGGTACAGAAAAATAGGCATTGCTGATAATGACAGCCCCATCAAGAGTACGAAAAATGCACCCAAGTTAAGCTGTGACAGATTAGCAGCAATTCTAGTAAGAAAATCTTCTCCAGCAAGTAGTTCCTTCGTCATAACAAGACTTAAAATTCCTGATACCGTTCCGATGATGTAAAGGACACCTACTGTTATTGCAGTCATTCGATAAGTTTTCCCTTTTTACTCCTCCCTTTTTATTGAATAGTAGCAGACTAGTTACTTTTAGTATGTTGTGGACGAGTATTATTGATTTAGCTGTTAAGTATTTTTGTATCTTTACATTTATATTCGCCTATCAGTATGAAATGATTTTAAGTTCTCTTCAATTATTAACTGAACAGATGTACCACGTTTCAACTAATTATCAGTGAGGGATTGAGAAAAAACATTGAGGAAGTTTTATTTTATAATTCTAATTTGTGATAAAAAAGGAGAAAAGAGGTATGAATATGAAGCGTGTTGATGTCGTCTATACACTTTTGTTCGATGAAAAAACGAATAAGGTATTAATGGTGCTAAACAAAAACAACACTTGGTCCTTGCCAGGAGGAGCAGTTGAAGAATTGGAAACTTTGAAAGAAGCAGCGATTAGAGAAGTAAAAGAAGAGACAGGTTATGATGTGACAGTGAGTGATATTATTTCAGTAAATGAAGCATTTATTAATGAAAATCACGTGTATTTTATCACGTTTCACGGTCAGATCGTCGAGTCACCTGAAGAAATTCCAAAGGAAGAAAATATCCTTAAGGTTGAATGGATAGATGTAGCGGAAGTAGATCTATTAATGCCGTATTTGCCTGAAGGAATATCTACATTAATTAGATCATCTGGTGCAAAATATACGTTGCAAAAATGAAGAAGAAATAAAGTGATCGGAGCATTTATTATGAAATATTTCTTAAAGTTAAATGTTGTTAGTATGTTATACGCTATGATGATGCTTGTTCCTATAGAGCTTGTAGTTAATGTGTATAGAATTAGTAGATGGACAACTTGGGATATTGATTTTGTAATGAATCTATCTTATGTAATTATAATTGTTGAAGTGATAGCTGGTACAATGCTAATTATATTTTTAACAAAAAAGTGGCTAGATGGTCGAATGGCAAGCTTTTGGAACTTAGTCCTTTGGCTACCTTATTTAATTCTCTTCGCTTATATAATCGCAAAGTTATTTCCGATGACTTATCGTGGAGATACCCCAAATCCTGCGATGGGTCTATTAATAATGGGAGGGTTGCTAGTTTACCCATTTTATATATTAGTCATCAATTCTGTTAATATAACAATTGAAAATAGAGTAAATAAGACTTCCTAAATCAGAGTTCAAATTGTCACTTTTAACTAGCTATCAGTTGAGGATAGAAGTTTAAACAGATGAGGTTTTATGGAAAGCAATCACACTTAGAAGAACTTGGTCATTATTAGGTTTGTGATGATTTAACGAGAGTCTATTTCTAATATGAAATGGACTTTTGTTATTTATATTGCGAAGGTTGATAATGATCATTTATATTCTCTTAAGTGAGAGGTTGGAGATTTAACTTACCTAAGTATTTCACATATTTTTTCTTCGAGAAAGTCAAAAGATAGTTCTCCCTCCTTATAGATCAAAAAAATTTGACTTATGTACTCATCTTTATTTTTAGCTTAAAATAACAAATATTCCAAATTAAATAATAGGATTTTTAATAGAATCAAAGTAGTACATTCTGATTATTGATAGATAACACACTTCCGAAACAATTGATTTTTCTATTAGTAATGGGGGGAATTGTAAACTAAGCTTTTTACACTGGATTATATGTGTTAAAAAGAAAATTTAACGTAGACAATTACACATTTATTAGTACGAACTAGTAATAGGTGAATTAATAGGGTTCATATAGGGAAATTAGTAAATCTATAAAAATAAAATAAAATTCTAATAAATTTGACAAAATTCGCTAAATATATGTTAATATAAATGAAATGTTAGTTAATACAAACTAACTTAAATTATATTTAGAATTTAAGTTAAGGTTTTTAATGGAGTATGAAAGAAAAATTAATTTATTCATCACGTGTCAACTGATGCTAAGACTCCTACATCAGAACTTAGAACAGCTAACGAAGTATAAGTGGGAGAGGGCCTTTGTTATATCCTTGTGGAATAAGCGTCAGTAATTACCTGATTGGTTCAACTAACCATCAGTGGAGGGTGATGAAAAACCTAACTGACAAAAGTTTCACTTTATAGTCGTAGTACATTTAATTAGTAGCTCTGGTTTTATACAAAAATTATAATCAACAGTGACTATTATCACTATAATTTGGTAACTCTTACATTATTGTGATAATAGCCATTGGATATCAATATAAAAAAAGAAAATTTAATTGATTAATAGTATTGGTTACATAAATGAATACGAAGCTATTATTCTTTATTCACTAAGTAAAATTAATAAAATCTTTTTTTAATAAGTATTGAAAAAACCTGATTGAATACAAATTTTTTATGATAAAAATGTTAGTTTGTATTAACTATCTAAAAAGTGTTTAGTTTAATTAATTCGTTTTATTTTTTTAAAATAATTTATCTGAATATTCCGTAATTTAAAGGAGGTGGTTAACATGTATGTAGTAACTAATTAATGCAAGCTGACAAGCACAGTCTTTTATCACGAGTTAACTGAAGCTAAGACTGCTACTCCAATACTTAGATTAATCAACAAAGTTTAAGTGGGAGAGGGATTTGAGCATATCCTTGTAGTATATGCATCAGCAATTGCCTAATGGGTTCAACTAACGATCTGTAGAGGATGAAGGAAGTTTCATTTTATAAAATTGAACAATTTAAGTTGTGTTTTCAAGCTTTAATAATGTGGACACTAGCATTTTATGTAAATATTTATCTAGTAAACAGGAGGCATCATAATGAATAAATTTGGGAAATTTTTATCTAGTGCAGCTATAGCAACTACTCTAGCAACAAGTTCGTTTCTACCTAGTGCTGTATTTGCAGCAGAGGCAGCAACAGTTACTAATCAGTCACAAAATGTGTTCGTGACTCCACTTACACAATCTAGCTCAGGTATTATTTCAAAATCAAAATCATCAATTTATCCAAAGGCCCCTGTACCAGATTTAGTTGAGATTTTTGATGGTTATGACCCGTTTACTTATGATGGTCTTCCACGGGATACAAAAGGGGAACAGTGGGGCGTTGAAACAATGTCAGGTGCTTTATTGAGTTATATCCCTATAGATGTTTATGATTTAAATAAGTTTATGTTTAACCATGCTATCATGCCTGACCCTGATTTAGTGAAGAAGTTCAATCCTAACTTTGACAATTATAGTGAAATCTTTTTAGGATATGTAGATAACGATGGAGAATTTCACAGTTACGTTATGGGTATTCTGAATGAACAGCCTAACAAAAAAGGAAAGTACGGCACCCTAGCACTAAATCCTGATATCCTTCCTGCTGACGATGATTCTTCGATTACATCAGATGCTTATTGGGAACGTGTCTTTGATTCTAATATTGATTATAGTGGTGGGACAAAAACAATTGTTGATACAGCATCATCTGGTATTTCTAAAACGTCCTCAGCTGAATTTGGTAGTACAATAGGTATGAAAGTAGGCGTTGAAGCTGGGCTTGGTGATATTGCAAAAGTATCAGCGGAATACAGTACATCATTAAGTCAGAGCTTCGGCCGTTCAATTAATATTCATGAATCCCGTGATGTACAATTCCGACATACCTTTGGAGAGAGATTTGATGATCCGTATGCATATGGTGTATACCATCTAATAGGAGAGTATCGTTTTCATCCATCAAATCTAGTAAAAGAAATCGCTGATAATATACAAGTTTGGGGAGTGCCTGGAGAAGGTCATTATACTAGTTTTTATACCAAAAATATTGGTGATACGAAAGTAGGGGAAGGTAGCTATCCTTATTCAACAGATGACTATCGAGCAATTGAAATATATGAAAATGGCTTAAGAATTCCTGAACAGAATTTATTAGATCAATATTCATTTAATGATTTTACAGATTCTAGTTGGAGCAAGAATGATGTTAGCGTAGGATTCACCTCAGTAACTGCTCCAGATGGTAGTCCGGCACAAAAATTAACACCAGCAACTAATAAAAGTGGGATACAGCAATATGTAAATATCAATTCAGATGGAAATAAATATACGTTTGGAATTTGGTTGAAAGCTGATGAACCACATCAAGCCCAAATTAAAGTTCAAAATAAAAACAATTCTGAATCAACAGGCGTAAAAGTTGATGTTACAACTGATTGGCAGTATTTCTCGGTTACATCTGAAAAACCATTTTCAACGAATGATGGAGTGACAGTGGTGCTGTGGCCAGGTGCTTATAATGGTACAACAGACTATGTATATGCGTCGGGCGCAAAGCTTATTAAGGAATAACGTTTGGAAATAAGAGTTTAGCTTGATTAAAATGGTAGGTCTTGTTTATAGGTTGTTACTCAACCGATTGGCGCAAATCTAAATAAAGATATGCGTCCTTTTTTTATTTTTTAAAGCAATTATCGAATGAGGAAGGATACTTCAATCTGGTCTAAATTTTAAAACCACATAATTGACATAACTAGTGAATAAACAAAAAAAGAAACAATAGGAGTAATTAAAAGTATTGTAATACCCAAAACTTTACAACTAGTTTTTTTTATGAAAATAGAAGATAACACTATCATTAATATAATATGAAATAACATAACAATTGTAGCACCAGGAGAAAAATTGTTTCCTACTAAATCTATATTGACTCCTCTCTTAGTTTCAATAAACCTTGTAATAGATAAGAGAAGGTCATATCCCAAAGAAACAGTTAACAAACCAGTAAAAGAAGGAATCATTACACCTATAATGATTTCAATTATTGTTATAAATAGTTTCATTTTAGATTCACCTAATTTCAGTTGGATTTTTTGTATGATTTCAAAAAATTACCTGATTACTTTAAATTAATATTAATGTACAGGTAACAAATATTGTCCCAATATATTGTGTCAAATCTTTTACAATTACAAAATGAGCAGCATGTGCTGGTTAGGTGTAGAATTTTCTTATTAATACGTGCCAGAAGTAAATCCTCCTTCAAGACCACTCAGATGAAAAGCAGACTTATACTGATATGGATTTTTTTATTTTTTTTTGGTAAGGAAGCGGTTCAAGCTGGTTTGAGTCTTGCTTTTGAGAAATTAAACTATCATCGGATTGAGGCTCACATCGACCTAGATAATCATGCATCTATCAAACTGGCAGAAAGTGTAGGGATGCAATTTGAATGCATCAGAAAAGGTTTTATAAACGAAGTGGATGAATGGATTGATAATCTCGTTTACTATATGAATGCTAAATAGTTAAAGAGATTGAAGGATATATATGGTATACTTATAAATGTCTGAATTTTTTAATTTTATATAATTGTTTGTTAGAGGAGGCGTTCATTATGAAAAATATACTATTTGATTGCTTAAATAACGACAAGGGGATAACGCCAAGATAATAAAAGTTAGCGTTTCCCTTACTATTGAAAGGGGAAAAATGATGAGTACTGAAAATGTAAAGATAATAGAATTAAATGCTGAGAACTGGTATGAATGTTGTGAATTAGAGATTTTAGAAGAACAAAAAAAATATTTAGAGACAAATGCAGTATCAATTGCTCAATCAAAGTTTGAACCTACACTAAAACCACTTGCAATTTATTTTGAAGAAAAAGTAGTTGGATTCTTAATGTACAATACAGTGCCAGAAGAAGCTGATGGATACTGGATATACCGAATCATGGTAGATAAGAATTATCAAGGCAAGGGTATAGGTAAAATTGCAACGAAGTTAATGATCGCAGAGATTGAGAAGATACCGAATGCTAACAAGATTATAGTTGGGTATCACCCAGAAAATTCAGGTGCACACCATCTATATGCAAGCTTAGGATTTGTTGATGAGGGTGACAGGTTCGGTAAGGAAATAGTAGTTGTAAAATATGTGAATTGAGACAAGATTAAGGGCCATTTATTGGTCCTTTTTCTTATTGAACGAACGGGTGATAAGAGTAAAAAAGGGAGTTAACGAATAAGAAATCATTAGGGAGGAATCTCTTGAAGAAACAGAAAAAAGCTTTAATTATAGTTGACGTTCAAAAAGCATTTGACGATAAAAAATGGGGAATGCGAAATAATTTAAATGCAGAAGAGAATATCAGCAAGATCCTACAATTATGGAGGAGAAAAGGGTGGTTAGTTTTTCATATACAACACACTTCTGATAGTCATAATTCAGTATTTCATCCAGAGAATCAGGGGTTTGCTATCAAAGAAATCGTTAAACCTATTAATAATGAAACAATAATAACTAAGAAAGTAAACAGTAGCTTTATCGGGACTAATTTAGAAGAACTATTAAAAGTAAATGAAGTTGCAACTGTTGTAATTACTGGATTAACGACACCTCATTGTGTATCAACAACTACAAGAATGAGTGGGAATTTAGGTTTTGATACATACCTAATTTCAGATGCAACAGCATCATTCGGTATGAAGGATCAAAATGGTACGTATTATGATCCAGAAACTATTCATAATCTCTCCCTTGTTACGTTGCATGATGAATTTGCTACTATTCTAGATACAGAGCAATTTATCAGTAAGTTTTTGTAATAAGGTATTTCAGCTAAATAGCGATCTATTGATGAATAGGTTGGTTTAATTTGGACATTAGTAAATTATAACCGATGAATATATGAAGATAATGGTAAGTAATGCTTCTTACATTTATGAATTATTCTCTAATAAAGTGATGATTTTGACGAAGCTTAGCTATATCAAGTTAATGGATTTTATTTGACAAAAAAAGTTATTTATGCTATAATTTACATTTGATATATGTCGGTGTATAATAGGGTTCTCCTGGCCAGGGGAATCCTATTTTTTGTTCTAAAATGAAGGAGAGTGTGCTTGTATGAGAAAAGGCGAGTCCAGTATAACTTCATTGATATCAGCTTTTAGCAGAGCTTATCATAGTCAATTTGATACGCCCGTAATCTTTAATGATTATATCGTTAAGGATTTAATTTCAGAAAAAGAACGATCTGATATTAAAGAGAATATGGTTCAAGGCATACAATTCTTTAACGATGACATAGCACAAAAATTCAAGGGGAAATCTGAAGAAATCTTAAAATGGATTACACAGGTTCAACTTTCTCCAACGACCTTGGCACGTTCTGCATATTGTGAACAAGTATTATTGAATGAAATAAAGTTAGGGTTAAAGCAATATGTCATACTTGGAGCTGGATTAGACACCTTTTGTTTCCGATATCCAGAACTTGAGAAACGTCTAGAAATATTCGAGATTGATTACCCTGCAACACAGGAATTTAAAAAGAGAAGATTAAGTGAAGTAAATTTGAAAGTTCCGAGTAATCTTCATTTTGTTCCTATGGATTTCACTAAGAATATTTCTTACCAACATTTAATTGATGAAGGGTTTACTAACGATAAAACATTCTTTAGTTTATTAGGTGTTTCCTATTACTTAACGAAAGAGGAATTATCGAGTTTAATAGATAGTATGTTTGCAAATGTCCCGTCAGGAAGCTCAATCGTGATTGACTTTGCAGATGAAAATTTATTCGAAGAAAAAGGTATCTCTAATCGAGTTGAAAAAATGGTTAAATTGGCCTTATTAGGTGGAGAGCCGATGAAATCATGTTATTCTTACAACGAAATCGAGAGTATGTTAGAGAAATCGGGTTTATTAATATATGAACATTTATCACCGTCTAAAATAAATGAACGTTATTTTAGCAATCGAAAAGATTACTTATCAGCGTTTGAAACCATTCATTATCTTCATGTAGTTAAAAAATAATGAACAGAGATAACTGTTTTCTATATAGGTGTATCGAGAAATGAGTGAACAATCTATTTCTTTATCATAAAGTTTGAGTGAAAATCCTGTTGGAATATTTGCAGGATTTTTTTGTTTTACAAAATGTACATGGTGATATAATTCATGTGTGAGTATGGTAGAAATATAAGTGAACTTGAAGAATTGATAATCAGGAAAAAATAAATGCTCTGAGTGAAAAATTTATCACGTTACAACTGACGCTAAGACTCCCACTTCAAAACTTAGGAAAATCAACGAAGTTTAGTGGGAGAGGGCTTTAGTCATACCCTTGTGGTATAAGCATCAGTAATTTTACCTGAATGGTTCAACTAACCATCAGTGGAGGATGAAGGAGTACCTCCACTGATGGAAGTTTCACTTTATATTGCTTCGACTTGTGTAAAATATCTTTTCTACATTTCTTCAGGTGCCTTAATTCCAAGTAAACGTAAACCCTCTTTCAAGACAATTGTTATTGAATGAACTAAAGATAATCTGGAATGTTTATGATCTTCATCATTTAATATTCGAACTGAAGAATAATATTTGTTAAATGATTTAGAGAGTTCAATCAGGTATTTTGCAATTTGTGAAGGATCGTAGCTCTCTGTAGCTTTTTCAATAACCTCTGGAAATTTCATGAGGTTAATAATAACATCCCAAGTATAATGATCCTGATCGACAACATGGATTGAATCAACATCTTCTTCATATTGTCCTTTTCTTAATAATGAGCAAGCACGAGCATGGGTATATTGCACATATGGACCTGTTTCTCCTTCGAATTTCAACATATCTTGTAATGAAAATTCGATATCATTTTGACGGAAGTGTTTTAAATCATGAAAAATAATTGCCCCAGTTCCAACTGCATTTGCTACTTCTTTTTTAGATTCTAGATTTGGGTTTTTGGCTAATATATTCTGTTCCGCTAGCTGTATGGCTTCGTTTAAGACCTCTTCCAGTAAAACAACTTTTCCTTTTCGAGTGGACATCTTCTTGCCATCCTTTAATATCATTCCAAATGGAATATGGGCTAAGCCATTATGCCACTGATATCCCATCTTTTCTAACACTGAGAAAAATTGCTTAAAATGAAGAGATTGCTCATTTCCAACAATATATAAGGATTTTGAAAAATTGTATGTGTTTTGACGGTATATTGCAGCAGCTAAATCACGCGTTGCATAGAGTGTCGTTCCATCACTTTTTTTAATCAAACAAGGTGGTAGACTTTTCTCATTAAATGTAACTACTTTTGCGCCATCAGAAGTTTCTAATAGATTTTTCTCTTGTAGTATTTCAACTACATCTTCCATTTTGTCATTATAAAATGCTTCTCCATTATAAGAATCAAAACGAATACCAAGTAAATCATACACCTTTGAAAACTCTTTTAACGACTCGCCTCTGAACCACTCCCATAAAGAGATCGCTTCATCATCTGCTTCCTCAAGCTTTTTAAACCATTCACGTCCTTTTTCATTAAGTTGAGGATCAATCTCTGCCTCTTCATGAAACTTTACATATAACTTCAATAGTTCTTTTATGGGATTTTCCCTTACTGTTTGTTCATTCCCCCATAGTTTATAGGCAACAATTAACTTTCCGAATTGAGTACCCCAATCACCTAAATAATTAATCCGAACAGGTTTATATCCACATTTATCTAATAGTAATGCGATAGCATTCCCAATAACAGTAGATCTTAAATGTCCCATCGAGAAGGGCTTAGCTATGTTAGGAGATGAAAAATCAATTGTAACGACATCACCATTTCCAACATTATTTGTACCATAATGATTTTTGTTCGTTACTACTGAACCCAAAACTACATTAGAAACAGATTGTTTATTTAAAAATACATTTAAATAGCCACCTGTTGCTTCTACTTTTTCAAATAGAGGTGATTCAATCTTGTTCGCTAATTCAATCGCAATCGTTTGTGGAGGCTTACGGTAATGTTTAGACAACTCAAAACAAGGAAATGCAAGATCACCCAAATGTGAATACTTTGGTTTCTCAATTAGTCCAACTAGTTTGTTTTTGTCTAGCTTTCCATCAAGGGCTTTAAAAAGTAAATCACTCAAATCAATTTTATAGTTCATGTATTTTCCTCCTTAAAAAATAAAAAACCCTCGTCTTTTCTTTAAAAATAAAGAAGAGACGAGAGCTGAATATCCCGTGGTACCACTCTGATTGTTTTACTATTCGTAAAACCACTTGATTTGATAACGAGGTTATACCCCGACACTTCCTACTAAATTCAGAAATGTATCTCCAAAGTGCGGTTCATTATTTGCTCAATTCTAGGCTCTCACCATTCCTAGATCGCTTTGATCTAACAAATAATTACTCTCTTTGTCATTGATGTAAAATATTTCTTATCATTATACCCCTTTCTAGTAATAACACAATGCTTTTAATAAAATTTAACATGCTACCTTTTTTATCACGTTTCAACTGATGCTAAGACTCTCACTTCAAAACTTAGAAAAATCAACAAAGTTTAAGTGGGAGAGGACCTTGGTCATACTCTTGTGGTAACTAGCTTCAGTCATGACTAAATTGGTTCAATTAACCATCAGTGGGGAAGAAGGAAAATCTACACTGTTTGAAGTTTGTCCTCATTTTAGTGCGTTGAATTGTTGTTTAGAGACGAGGGAAGTAGTTGCGAATAAAGTATTCTTTAATAATTATTGAACACTTACAATAAAAAGATAGTGCATATAAGAAAAAATAGAAAAATAAAAAAAGGTTTACTTCTTCTTATGGAATTATATAGTGGGTGATACTGTTGTATCATCACCGATTTTTGTTAAAGGAGGATGTAAAGCTACGGCGATAGATAAATCTAATAAGAAAAAATTCAACTATTTTAGTAACGAAATCAAATATGAGGAGTTGTATAGGTGAAAGGGGGGAAAGAAACTGGACTTTGAGGAAATCTATCACGAGTATTTTAGAGAAGTTTATTTGTATATTCAATCGTTAAGTCACGATGATAGGATAGCTGAAGAAATTACACAAGAGACATATTTAAAGCGTTAAAAGCAATTGATAAATTTGATGGTTCACAAGATATTAGAGCGTGGCTTTATACAATTTCAAAAAATACATATTTCTCTCATTACAAGAGAAAGAAAAGACAACTAGATTTAGATGTCATAGAAGAACCGAATATGGGAGTTCAACCTGTAGAGCATTTGCTGAATGATGAAGATGCTTTTAGCGTTCACCAGTTTCTTCACTTGATGGACGAACCATATAAGGAGGTCTTTTCACTTCGCACTTTTGGCGAATTACCTTATGAGAAAATAGGGAAACTTTTTGGGAAAAGTGCCGGTTGGGCAAGGATGACCTTCTACAGAGCGAGGAAACAAATTGTTGAGCATATGGAGGAGTTGAATCATGAAAGAGATTAAATGCACAATTATTCAAGATGTTTTGCCACTTTATATTGATGAAGTCGTTAGTCAAGATACAAAGGAAATGGTAGACGAGCATTTACAGCATTGTGAAGAATATGCCTTCCCGCTATCTGACAGCGAAAGAATTGATGCTATCTATTATGCAGACTTTGATGTAGAAAAAATCACTGCTCGAAAAGATTCATGGGATTCTGTTTTAGAACGTGCGGTGTTGATTTGGGAGAAAGAATAATTTGGTCTTGTTATGTATGATGAACCTGATTCCATTGGAAAATTATTGATTTATATAATAGGGAAATAAGGGATTCATAACTCATTTGTCTTTAAGTAAATCTATAATTCTTATTAACAGAGCGGCAATAAGAGACAATAAAAAGTATAAAGGGAAAATAAAATCTTGAGCAAATATAAAAAATGCACAACTACCTATAAATAACGGAATAAACCAAAAAATCGTTGACCAGTAATTCATGAATTACCTCCGTATATCAATAATTGTATTATTACCATTTTATCACATTTCTTCTGACGCTACGACTCCTGATTTATTACAATTGAATAACTGTGATTCATGAAGATGTTACTTTGGACAGCAGTATATGTGAAGGAATTTCAAGATATTGTTAAGAAATATAATAAGGTAACTATTACAAAAGGAAAGTATCAAAAATTGAGTACCTTTGCTTCAGTGAAGAATAGATGAAATATCTGAGCTATTAGCTACAAGAAGGGCTTAAAAGAAAGGATATTAAATTGATAACGTCACTGATGCTTTTGCTTTGAACCTAATTGACATAATGAATGAAATACTGTCGTTTCCGATTAAATCAAACAATTATAGGAGGGGTTTATATTGGGAGAATTAGAACATATGAAACCAACAATTGTAGAACATAAACAATTACATCTTATCGGTATCCCTTGTGTTAGCTTAAACAGTATGAAAAGCAAATTTGAGAATGCGAAAGAAAGTTTGTTTTCTATAGCGAAGTATTTACCAGGGGTAGTGAATGAGCGGGTTCATTACGGAATTTGGCCAGTTTCCGATTCACAGGATAACCCTGATACTCATGTATACATATTATGTGTTGAAGTTGAATCGTTTGATAATGTCCCAGATTGGTTTACTAAAATTACACTACCTAAGCAACGTTGTGTAGTCGTTACAAATGACGATCATAACTTTAATGTGGCAGGGGAAGCACTTCATTCATACATAGAAAGGAATAATCTAAAGGTAAGTTCGAATGGCTTACAGTATCGAATATGTGAGAAATACAATCATGATGGTGAGGGATATTCACGTTATACACTGCCAATCCTCTCTTAATTCAATATAAGGATTCTAATAAATATAACAATAATAACGTTACAGAGGAGATACCATTGATTAGAGATAAAATTAATAAAATCTTAGATAGCTTACCAGAGGAAGAATTAAATGAAGTTTATTGGTCAATTTCATATATACAAGAAAATTACATGTTTAAGAAAAACTTATTCGATAAAGGCGTTGGAATGAAGGGTTTATATGATGAATCAGAAGAAATTATTGAGATGTGGGACAAAACATTTACACAAAATATAAGTGAAGCAGAAAAAGAAGAAATCTATTATGAGCAATACAAATGGCATATATTTAGTTATAAGAAGCAAGATTGTTTGATAGAAGAAAAAGCGAGAAAAGCGTTTGATACGATGTCTAAAGATGAAATATATGTCATGTATGAAGGTTCACCTATAGTTTCCCTCTATACAAATGCAAAAGTAGTAATAGCAAAGGATTTTGATTCTCAGCATGACATCTATCTTTTTGACAAGGACTTTACTTGGACATATATTCATACACACGAGTCAATGTGTGGGCCGTATTTTTACGAAGTAAACTAATTTGAATAGAGAATATATACGGAATCCGGATGAGAAAAGCCCGATTTATCTTTAGTTTAAGGATAAATCGGCTTTTTTTATTGAGAGTAGGAATTAATCGACGTCTTCTTTGTTGGAAGCAGTATTTGCTAACTTGTGAAATACTTCATTGATATTTTTCATGCGATCTTGAACTTTCTTAGCTGCTGCATCAAGTGTAAATCCTTCTTCAACTAATTCCTGTATTAAAAGAATCTTTTTTATATTTAAATAATTATATTTCCGGGTTGTTCCTTCTCCATCTTTCTCTGATTCAATTATGCCTTTTTCTTCCCAGTAACGTATTTTTCTTGTAGGTACTCCTGTTATATCAGAAACTTCCCCAATGCCAACAACGAGTTTCTTTAACAAGTCAAAATCAAGAAATGGATCTATTTCGAATTTATTACTCACATTTTTCCCTCCAGTATACTTCGTAACTATTTTACAACATAAGGAGTTTATTTTCAATTATTAATGGTAATGTATTGACTTTGTTTGTAATTTAGTTACAATATGTGTAGATAATGTGCACTATCTAAATTGTTCAATTGAGGAGAGGAGCGCCTATTATTAAAGTTTATTGTTGAGAAGGATTTTATGAAGAGTAAAACAACAATGGGTTAAGAAAGTGACAGGTGAATCAGTTAATTGATTAATCACCCCGACAAATAAAGTATTGTCATATTAAGAGAAGTTCTGATAGAAAATTAGGGGGAAGTAGGTACTGTTGTAACTGATTCAGATTTTTAGTTAAAGCTGTATTCCTCAACTATCGTCTTATGAAAAAGATTAAATATTACAAGAAAGCACATAATAATTTTCGGATTTCTAGATGCGGGTGCAGCGCCCGAAGAAATGAAGGAGGCAATGATGTTGGCAATCCGTGGCGTAGGGATTTGTAATGTTCTTTCCGTCCTTTCGGATATGATCGATGAGCTAAACAAATAAGGAGGTTTTATCTTGGCTCAGCTTGCTAGTATTGAAAACACTGTTGAGGAACAAAATTATTACTTGATGACGGCCATTCTGTTTTGGTGTGGTTTAGTAGTCGTATCTAGTCTCTATATAACGATTCCTTTAGTATCAATCTTTACTGAAACCTTTGAGGTGGTAGCAGCACAAGCAGCCTGGACCAGTAGTGCTTTCTCTTTTTTTTATGCACTAGGCTTTTTAGTCTTTGGTCCATTGTCGGATCGCTATGGTCGTAAACAAATCATCTTATTTGGTTTAATTACGTTAACGATTGTCTCGCCAATTTTGGGTTTTTCAAATAGCCTACCAGCTTTAATTATGCTTCGAGGTTTGCAAGGGATAGCAGCAGCAACATTTGCCCCATCAGCACTATCTTATGTTGTAGAAATGTTCCCTGTTGAAAATAGGGTAAGGGCGATTGCGTTTGTTAGCACAGGTTTCTTAATGGCTGGAATAGTTGGTCAGGTGTTTAGTAGTTTAATTAGCGAAATAGTGGATTGGAACAGTGTATTTTACTATCTTGGTGCCGTTTATTTCATAACAACAATTCTCGTTGTTTTGTTTATTCCTAAAGGAGATATTCAAAATAAAAATTGTAGTCTGCTAGTAACCTTTAAACAAATGGGTGCTGTGCTCACAAAAAAATCCCTTTTGTTTTGTTATATCATTACGGTTACGTTATTACTTTCGTTTGTTGGAATGTATACAACGTTCGGAAACTATTTAAGTCTGGAATTTCACCTAAGCAACCAACAAATTTTATATATTCGATCTGTTGGTATTATTGGTATGCTACTTTCACCATTTGCTGGTCGATTTGTGGATAAGTTTGGTATTTATAATGTTTTACGTGGAGGGTTAACGCTTGCTGTATTAGGTCTCGCAAGTCTTGGAATTAGTTCAAGCTTGTCATTTCTTATCATAATGAGTGTGATTTTTGTAGCTGGAATATCTATTACGGTTCCAACCCTAATTTCACTTGTTGGGCAGTTAGGCGGGGAGGCTCGAGGAATTGCAGTAACCCTTTACACCTTTATTTTGTTTATTGGTGCCACACTAGGGCCACTTGTTGCTGTGCCACTATTAAAAAGAGGTAGTTATTTTATGACATTTGAAATTCTTGCAATGCTTCTAAGCATAGGATTAGTTGTTTCGTTTGCCATTCGACCTGAGAAAAATTTAGAACAGGAGAATACGTGATGAAAAAGTCCAGATTTGCCTTGTTGGTCCTTATCCTACTTCTATCGATTGGTACTTATGTCGTTGTCGCATATGCTCAGGGTCAAGATGATAAACAATCAAATAAAATAGAGGTGAAATCGATGAATGAGACTCAACAAAGAAACCAAGCAGAACCAAAAGTCAAAGAAGAAACATATGAAAGAGCTTTGAACGAAGTCATGGAAACAATCTCTGTTCCCGAAGGATATGAATTTAAAAATGTTCGGAGTGGAAAACAAAATGCAGCCAACGTTTGGGTTTTTCGTTACGAAAAATCAAGTGGCGAAAATAATGAACTTGGTGGTGAACACTATTCCTTTACAGTTGACCAAGACAGTCATAAAATTCTTGGGATTACATGGATGGATCAGCGTTTTGCTTCAGGTCAACAACTTCCATCTGAAAAACGAACAGAGGAACTTGTAAAATCCTTTCTTAATCGGACTCAACCTGGTCTATTTGACAGTTTAGATAATCACTGGATTCGCCCTCATGATGAAGTCATTACTGTAAGTGGTGAAAAAATGACCGTCACTGGTATGAAATATAAGTGTTACTTGCCAGATGAAGATACGTGGGCATGGGTGATCGTTGGTTCAGATGAAAAGATAATGACCTTCGAACAAGGAATTAAATGGGAAGGTGGGCGAGTAACTGAAAAATGGCTACATGACAATTGGCTGGAAACGGTCAATACGATAAAGTAAAACGTCATTCATATGAGAGGTTTCACTTTTTCACGTTTCAACTGACACTAAGACTCCCACTTCATTACGATTATCGGTGTTAAAGTTAGGCATCATCTTTTAGTAGCTTCTGAAGTGGGGATTTCAGAAACTACCGAAAGATGATGCCTAGTTTTTTGTTCTCTTCGTAAATTCTCTGGTCTCTATAGTTTGATCTGTTGGTTAAAGTATAAAAAGTACTTCATAGGATAACGTTTTGTCAGTGTCTACTCTAGAGAATACAATTTTACTTAATACCAATTAGTCTTTTTTACGTTTAAAGATTAATTCATAAAATGAAGGCATACCATAAGTTTTAATGCCTGGTGCAAAGATTTGTACTAACTCCCATCCTTCTTTTTCATAGTCATAAATAATATTATGGTAATCTTCATCGGGGATAAGTTTGAATTTCGATAAGTCCACTTTTACAAATTTATGTTCGTACAAGTGAAAAACCTCCTTTAATTATCATGTGTGATCTGATGAGAAAACTTACACTTTATTACATAGAAAAGGCAATGAAAGTTAAGTGGAAGGGGGACTTGGTCATACTATTGCTGTAACAAGTGGTAGTCTTAGCCAAATTGGTTCAACGAATGTACTAGAAGTTTCATTTTATATCACTATCATTTACGTTTTAAACGAATGAATAGATTCATTAGATAAAAAGAAATGAAAGTTTCGTCAACATCAATGCCCCAGTCCCACCATTGTTCAAGGGGCGCCTTAAACAAATTTTCAAAATCGATGTCTAGTTTTCCCTCTTCTAAATCCACAAGACTTTTGAGTAAAAAGAACACCACTAAATCTATTTTAGCGAGAAGAAAAATCACCTTCCTCACAAAGAAAAAAAGATCAACAGCACTTACCCTTAGGTAAGTACCCGTACTATTTGTGCGTACTTACATATTTTTTTTGATGAGTTTATACTAAGTTCCGAGGACGAAATAAATCAAATTTAGGAGGATGAAATGAAGACACTTGTTGTTATTGCACACCCAAATTTAGAAACATCTGTTGTAAATAAAAGATGGGTTGAAGAACTGAAAAAATACCCAGAACAGTATACAATCCATGAAATATATAAAGCTTATCCTGATGGAAAAATAGATGTGGAAAAAGAACAAAAATTGATTGAATCTCATGAAAATCTTGTTTTTCAGTTCCCTGTCTATTGGTTTAACTGCCCACCTCTTCTAAAACAATGGTTGGACGATGTTTTTGCATTCGGATGGGCCTTTGGTCCAGAAGGAGATAAATTAGAAGGTCGTAAAATCGCTCTTGCTGTATCTGCAGGAATAAGAAATGAAGATTACAGTAAAAGTGGAAGATATCAATATACACTTGACGAGGTTTTAGTTCCATTTAAAACAACTGCATTATATTGCAAAGCAGATTATCGTTCGTTCTTTGCATTTTATGGAGCAGAATATGAACCATCTGAGAGCGACATTGAAAATAGTGCCCATGATTATGTAAAATTCCTTAAGGAACTATAATATAAAAAAAAGTATTCTCGATTACGAGAATACTTTTTTAATTTAATAAATTCCTATTTGGCAACTTCGGAGGCTGACAAGCGATTTTTCTCTCCCCAATCACACATCATATCTAATACAGGAATGAGCGAAAGTCCTCGTTCAGATAAAGAATATTCAACTTTTGGAGGTATTTGGGGGAACTCTTTTCGTATAATGAGATCATCTCTTTCAAGCTCTTTCAACATGACACTTAACGTTTTAAATGGAATTGTACCAATACGCCTTTTCAACTCATTATGACGCATAACCTTATTTTCAAAAAGCCAATACATAATGATCATTTTATATTTACCGCCTATCAAGGACAATGTATAACCAAAATCAGTACTTTTTAACTCAACACCAGTTGGAACACATGTTTCATTCACTACGTACATCCTCCTTCTAATCAGAGAGTATATCCCCTAAATAGCTATACTTAATAATATATCATAGTCATTATTCCTTATTCATCAAATAGGGGCTAGTCCCGAAAATGCGGATTTACAATGCTAAGCTATTTAAAGATTTAATCTCTTTTCCACAACAACAACCGATCAATCAAGCATGGCATCTAATTAATGATAGGTGAGAAAAAGGAAATTATTAGAATCAGTTTCTTTTTTCAAGAATATGAAGATATTTCTTTTGTCGAGGCAGTTGGAAAACGTTTTTTCTTTCAAGAACTGAAGGGTATGTTGCTTCTTTTTATTTTAAAGCATTGTCTGAAGATGATGGGATTAATGGATCATCAAATAACAATGTGATCGTTAACGGGAGCGGCCTTGGTCATACCCTTGAGGTATAAGCGTCAGTAATTACCTGATTAGTTGAACTTTATTTGCACCTTATGTTGATGACGTGCAAGACGGATACTGCGACACCTCTATAGTAGTCATATATTTATTTCCATTTTAAGTACAAGCAAAGGCAGTCTATCTTTCATAGAATATAGTAACTATGTAATTTGAGAAAGGTATGAGGAATATGACGATACGTGTTGTGCCAACTGAATTTGCTACTATTCAAGATGCAATAGATGCTGCCGTTGCTGGAGATAGCATTCAAATACTTGCTGGTACGTTTGATGGGTTTAATGTGAATAAGGAACGGTTGAAGATTTTTGGTTGTGGAATTGGGAAGACCATTATAGCTGGAAATCCCTCTCCTGATAGTGGTACGAATGGGATTGATGTGAATGCAAATCAAACGACGTTGCAAGGGTTTACTGTACAGGGGTTTAACGAAAATGGAGTTTTGGTGAATTCTAATTTTGTAATTATGACAGAGATTGAGTCAAAGTTTAATATGCGGGATGGAATAGGTTTAATTTCAAATCTAAATAATCTTCTGATTAACATTGTAGCTTCTAATAATAGAAGAAGTGGATTTAATTGTCTTGGTGGTTTTGGTAATGGAAAACACTGCTTAATTAATTTCCTGAGTACTCAAAATCATTCAATTGGATTTAGAGTGACAGAACTTGATAATAATAAAATAATTAACAGTACATCTAATAAGAACTTACTACATGGAATAGATTTTCAGAACGCTTCTGAATTCAATGCTCTGTTTGGGAATAAAATTCTAAATAATAATGGTAATGGGGTTGATAGTGGAACTAGTAACAATATGTTTATTGAGAATTTGATTTGTAATAATGAAGGGAATGGAATTTTACTATCGAGTTTCGATATTGCGAATATAATCGACTCCAATATTGTCCGCAACAACGGAAATGATGATACAACTGCGGGTATTCTTGTAGAAGACAGTGCACCTGACAACATCATTCGTTTTAACAAAGCGAAAAATAACATTGATCTTGATATTGAAGCAGAAGGTGGAATTGGAACAAATATCTATGATGGAAACAAATGTGAAAATAGTTCTCCTAATGGATTATGTACATGATTGTTCATGCTCCCTACTTTGGGAGTGTAATACATAGTTTTGTGTCATAGTACGTTGATACACCGAGTAACAAATAAACAAGGTGTATTTGGTTACTTTGAAGTTACGATAGGGTGAGATTTCATCTGAACATTTTGAATTTACAAAAAATCCTAACACAGCACCGATAGATAAATGGAGAAAAGTATTAAAAGCTACGTGCATGCCGTTCCACGTAGCATTATGAAAGGTGTGTGGGAGAATTGACAAATTGCCAGCTCCCATTATTAGTATATGTTAGTTTCATTTTTAGTGACTGCACAATTAACATCCCTTATATAATTAGCTTTAAGTACATTGTTTCTAGTTTGTTGGATGGAATTACATAGGGAAAATGAAGATTTTCAAATAAGCATATAATTTTAACAGCATTCCAAGTGCAAATAAGCCATGAAATAGTGAAATTTCAGTGTGCTAGTTTAATTAAGATAGACGACAAAATTCCATACAATTATTCAAATGTAGTTGTTACATAGTAGACGGAAACTACGACACTCTTAGTTAAGCACACATTCTCATCAAAAGTACAAGCAAAGTGCGTCAATCGTTCATAGAATATAGCGATTCTCAATTCTGAGGGAGGTGTATAAAAATGACGCTACGTATTGTTCCAACTGAATTTACGACTGTACAGGGGGCGATTAATGCTTCAAGTGCTGGTGATAGCATTCAGATCTTGGCTGGAACATTTGATGGGTTTAATGTGGATGTGGAAAGGCTGAAGATATTCGGATGTGGGATTGGCAAGACGATTATCGCTGGAAACCCTTCTCCTGTTAGTACGAATGGTATTGATGTGAATGCAGATCAAACGATTCTGAAGGAATTAACTGTTCAAGGGTTTGAAACTAATGGTATCGCTGTATTATCTAATAACAATATGTTAAAACAAATTGAGTCTACATTAAATGGAGATGATGGTGTTGAGATAAATGGTAACAATAACTTAGTTATTGATACTATTACTACATTTAATAGATCAAATGGATTGGATATTCCATCTGGACAACATAATTGCATTCTAAGGAATGAAAGTCAACATAATTTTCAAAATGGTTATTTACTAGCTCAGCTTGGTGCAGAAAACAACACTTTAATAAATAATCTTTCGAAAGAGAATAACAGCAACGGCTTTTTCGTAAACTTATCTAGCTCAAATATCCTGTTAGAAAACACATCTATTAAAAATAACCTTGGAATACTAGTGTTTCAAAGTAGTAACATTCAAATAATTCTAAACAGAATATGTAATAATAGCCGAGATGGAATTCGAGGGAGCTTTACTACAGAGTCAGTTATAGATTCAAATATTATACGAAATAATAATGAAGATGGAATAAATCTTTTCAACAGTGTAACCGACAGTATTATACGATTCAACAAAGCGAAAGGAAACGCCCAGTTTGACATTGATGCTCAAGGTGGAGTTGGAACCAACATCTACGACGGTAACAAATGCGAAAATAGTTCTCCTCCTGGACTGTGTACGTAATGAACATGCTCTCTACCAAGGGAGTATGTATACATAGCTTTTGTGTCACAGTACGAAGAAATCGCGTAACCAAAACAAAATCAGATGAGCATCTGATTTTGTAACTTTCTATGCTAAGAACTAGATAAGCATGAAGTAGGAATCCAGCCAAGTTCGTCAGTATTAGTTTTGCAGTATGTCCAATCATTTAAATGTTTCAAACCTAGTACAGTCTCACCTTTTTTAATAGTTAGTTCATGAGCAGAGTAATCTTTTGAAATAATCGCTATTCCATCGGAGTTTGGGTTAGATAAAACTTGCTTTGGTACCCATCCTTCTTTACTTGTTGAAATAGACTTACAAAAAATCCAATTTGGGAATTGGGTATCTTCTTTTCCATAAAGTACTTCTTGATCTTTTTTTAAAATAATTGGGTCAGGGTAATTGGATGTATGATCTTTTATAACAGTGTATTTTTGCAAAAAACACAACTCCTCTCAATTTAATTATAAATTGACAGAGAAAAATTTGCATTTTATTTATGTCATCGTACTGTGAAACTCTGCAATAAAAATTCATATGCAAAGATACATTATCAAGTAGCGTACAAGCAAAGGAAGTCCATCTTTCATAGAATATAGTAACTTTGTAATCTGGGAAAGGTGAGAGGAATATGACAATACGTGTTGTGCCAACTGAGTTTGCTACTGTACAGGATGCAATCGATGCGGCTGTTGCTGGTGATAGTATTCAAATTTTAGCTGGAACGTTTGATGGGTTTGAAGTAACGAAGGAACGATTGAAGATATTTGGTTGTGGGATTGGGAAAACGATAATTGCGGGTACACCTGCGATCATAAGTGGAGAAGGCGTAGTTGTAAGTGCCGACTATGCGATTCTTCTAGGATTTACAGTTCAAGGCTTTCAAGCAAATGGTGTTGAAGTGAATTCAAATCATAACGTTTTAAATTCCCTCGAATCCACTTTAAACACAGGGGCTTCAAGTGATGGATTTGAAAACAATGGGCAGCATAATCTAATCATTAACTGTAAAGCTTCATTTAATAGTGTAAATGGATTTGAGTTCCCTAACAACGGTCAGATGAATTATCTAATTAGGAACGAAAGTCGTCAAAACCTTTTTAGAGGTTTTTCGTTTATTGGGAGAAACAATTGTATCCTCCACAACGCTACCATAGATAATACAAATTCTGGTTTTTTTCTCTTTGGAACTTTGAATACCTTATTTAGTAATACATCTCTCAAAAATCAGTTCGGAATACGAATTGAAGAAAATTCAGCCAATATTCAAGCTATCGAGAACAATGTTTGTAACAATATCAATAGTGGCATCATAATAGAGAGTTTTGTTTTTCCAAGTTCTGGTTTTAATGTGATTGACTCAAACATTGTCCGTAATAACGGAACGGATAATACTGATGCTGGTATTCTTGTTGAAAATGGTACATTGGCAAACGTTATTCGTTTCAACAAAGCAAAAAATAACACTGATCTTGACATTGAAGCACAAGGTGGAATTGGAACAAATATCTATGATGGCAACAAATGTAAAAATAGTTCTCCTCCAAATCTATGTACGTAACCTACCATACTCCTTAATCTGGGAGTGTGATACATATTTATAGTTGAAGTTTTTATGTCATCGTACTGTGAAACTCTGCAATAAAAATTCATAGTCAAAGATACATTCTCAAGTAGCGTACAAGCAAAGGAAGTCCACCCTTCATAGAATATAGTAACTTTATAATCTGAGAAAGGTGTGAGGAATATGACAATACATGTTGTGCCGACTGAATTTGCTACGATACAAGCAGCAATCGATGCTGCCGTTGCTGGAGATAGTATTCAAATCTTGGCTGGCACGTTTGATGGGTTTAATGTGAATAAGGAACGATTGAAGATATTTGGTTGTGGGATTGGGAAGACAATTATTGCTGGAATACCTGCACAAGGATTCGGTGGAAATGGTGTAGTTGTAAGCGCTGACCGTACAATACTAAAAGGATTTACAGTTCAGGGGTTCAGTAATAATGGGGTTATAATTGACTCGGATATTAATGTTCTACAAGAGCTACAGTCAACTTTAAATGGAAATGATGGTTTTCAAGGTATGTCAGGAACTAATAATTTTTTGACAAAATGTATTTCCTCATTCAACAGTAATCATGGATTTGACTTTGATGAATTTACATTTGATAATTTTATTAGTGATAGTGAGAGTATGAATAACAAAGGAGCTGGCTTTTTTGTTAGTTCTCCTAGTAACAAGTTTATTAATAATATCGCAAGAGAGAACGAAGAAAACGGTTTTTCAATCGTAAATGAAGAAGATAATATGTTATTTGGCAACTCAGCATTAAAAAATAATCAAAATGGTGTTTCAATGATTACTCTTGGCGATATGAATGTAATTCAGAATATAGTGTGCAACAATGAGCAAGGCGGAATACTTCTAGACGAATTTACAGTTGAAACCATCGTCGACTCCAATATTATACGAAATAATGGCACTCTTGGAGGAAATTCAGGTATTTTTGTATCTGATACTAATGCAGATGATAACTCAATCCGTTTTAACAAATTAAAAGATAATGTACCATTTGATATTTTTGCAGTTAATGCTGTTAATGATAATACGTTTGATGGAAATAAATGTGAAAATAGTAACCCTAATGGATTGTGTACGTGATCAATATGCTCCCAACTGCGGGAGTATTCCTACATAATTTGATATAGAGTATTTGGGACATAGTAGACGGTTACTATGACACTCTTATAGTCAATCATACATTTTCATACGAAGTACAAGCAACGCAAATTGACCTTTCATATGATGTAATAACCAAAAAGCTGATGAGAGGTGTGTTTATTATGACAATACACATAGTCCCGACAGATTTTCAAACCGTTCAAGCTGCGATTGATGCTGCCAATGCCGGTGATAGCATTCAAATCTTAGCTGGTACGTTTGATGGATTTAATGTGACGAAGGAACGATTGAAGATATTTGGTTGTGGAATTGGTAAGACGATAATAGCTGGTTTACCTGCTATGGGGAGCAATGATGGTATTGTTGTAAGTGCAGAGCAAACAATATTACAAGACTTTACGGTACAAGGATTTGATGGTGATGGAGTTGTTTTGCGATCTAATAATAACGTAATAACGAAGATTGAATCTAAGTTTAATCCACAAAGTGGTTTCCAAATGTCATATAATAACAATTTAATTAGTAATTGCTTATCTTCATTTAATAGGGAAGGATTTGATTTTGAGGACACGCATAATTGTATTATTCATTGTGAAAGTAATCAAAATATCGGTGATGGTATAGAAGTTGATGAAAATTTCAACAAAATGTTACTTAATACGGTGACAGAATCTAAGTCTGCAGGTATAGATTTATGTGGTGTGTCCTTCAATATTGTGTTCGGTAATAAGTCTATAAAAAACAATGAACAAGGTGTCTTTATCCAAAATGATAATATAGGTGATAATAGTAATAACAATAATGTAATTGGAAATTTAGTATGTAACAATATAGGGAGCGGTATTGAAGTAGAAAGTAATAACATACAAAATGTTATAGACAGTAACATCGTCAGAAATAATGGCACTGATGATACAACAGCAGGAATTCTTATCCAAGATGGTGCAATGGAAAATGTTATCCGCTTCAACAAAGCGAAAAATAATATGATAGTTGATATATTAGCAGAAGGTGGAGTTGGTACTAATATCTATGACGGCAACAAATGTGAAAATAGTGATCCTAATGCATTGTGTACATGAGTAATCATGTTTTATTTTACTGATTGATACTATGTGAGCACACTGTATCAACATCCTTTCATTGCAAGATAACTGTGGTTCCTATGAACCTAATACGATAGATTGTGATCAGATTTGTTTAACTCATTTAAATCGGAGTCCTATCTTAAAAGCAGGGCATATTAAATATCAGTTGGAAACGCTAGTGAAAAGGTAGGTTTAAAGATGATTATAAGTGCAAGTAGAAGGACTGATATCCCAGCTTTTTATAGTGTCTGGTTTATGAATAGAATAGATGAGGGATATTATGTGAAGGTAAATCCCTTTAATGCAAAGCAAAGAAAGGTAGTAAGTTTAACACCAGAAAATGTGACATGTTTTGTATTTTGGACAAAAAACCCAAAACCACTGATGAAATATTTAGATAAGTTAGACCAGTTGGGATACTATTATTATTTTCAATTCACTTTAAATGATTACCCTAAAGAGCTAGAGCCTTACCTACCATCAATTTCATCAAGAGTTAATATCTTTAAGGAATTAAGCCGAAAAATTGGTAAGGACAAAGTGATTTGGCGCTACGATCCAATTATCTTGAGCAATGTTACTGATGTTGATTTTCACATAAAAAAATTCAAAGAATTAGCTGATGAGTTGAAAGGCTATACTAACCGTGTAGTTATTAGTTTTGTTGACATGTATGGGAAGACGAAAAATAAATTTAAACGTTTAGAGGAAACGTATGATCTTGAGTTTATGAATTTACTTGATCCACATTATCATGCTACCTTAAATTATTTAGCAAGCTCATTATCGAAAATTGCTAGAGAAAATAACTTGGAAATTCAAACGTGCGCAGAGAAAATCGATTTAGATGAGTATGATATTCCACATGGTGCATGTATAGATCAAAGCATTGTTAGCAAGATAGTTATAGGTGAACAAAATCAATTAAATAAAGATAAAAATCAGCGTAAAGAATGTCTTTGTGTCATATCTGAAGAAATGGGTACCTATGACACCTGCAAGTTTAACTGTAGTTATTGTTATGCTGTAAAGAGTGAAAAAGCAGTGAACAAAACTGTACAAAAGCATGATCCACATAGTCCCGTATTGATTGGGAAGTTAGAGGAAAAAGATAAAGCAGACTTAACTCATCAAATGAGTTTGTTTGACTGAAGATTGAATCGTAATCTAATGAAACAATTGAAAAAAAGTAGTTTGAAATCTCTTTTTTGTAAATGCGAGTTCACTTACACCTTTAAAATTTATTGAAGATGTTTTCTTAGCTAAAAATGGTTGTTTAAGTTGAAAGAGAAAAAAATCATTTGTTGCATAGTACGTTGATTTTTTAAAATGTCATACGTTATATAGGACAAAAGAAGAAGGATAGGAGAGTAGTGAATACATCTGCTCTACCTATCCTTTTTTGTACTACACAAGACCTCATTTACTAAATAACAGAAAAACTAAAAAGTTTTAAATAACATTTTTTGTAAAATTTATTTTGTGCTAACATTAAAATAGAAATATTTTGAATTATGGGAAGGAGTTTGTATATGGAAAATTATTTAAAAATGATTGTAGGTACACTTTTTATGCTAATATCAGCACTATTATTATCTTCACAATTCATTACAGCTGCTATTTTATCAATAAACACTGGAACACTTTATAATGTGTTGGATAGTACTGGTTATATCTTAATATCTCTAAGTATTATTTTTTTCCTAATTGGCTTTGTCATGATTCTAATTAATTGGTCGAAGATTAATAAGTTACAAAACTAATATATATTCTCCAGTTACCTTAAAGCCCCTCTCGATTGGGAAGGGCTTTAAATATGGAAAGTATTCTAACTTACATAAAAAAACAAATAGTAAAAGTCAGTAACTAAATTACTTCTATTATTCCCTTTGACTTTTAAATACTAGTATTGAAGTTCATTTTATTTCCTAAAATTACCAATAGTTCTTTTCAAAAAAATTAATTATTTCATCTTTATAATTATATTGATCATTGAACTTTTGTAATAATTCAATATCATGGGTATGAGTTTTTCCTGTTTCGAGCATTTTTTGATATAAGGTAATATAAGGAAGATTATTACTTATAGCGTTTTTAAATTCCTTTTCTACATCATAAGAAACTTTTCTAAATCTCACCTCAGCAATCCCTGTCTCATCAATTTCAAGAATTGCATACTGAGCACGCAGATCAGAACGTAACTTGTCCCATTTGTAAAAAGGCTGTCCAATAGATCCTGGATTAATAATCAATTGACCATTGCTACTATAGCGTAACAATTGTTGATGGATATGAGCGTAAATCGCAATATCGTAATCATGCTCAAATAACTGATCAAAATATGTCTGATCATTAGTGGGCCATAAATCCCCTCCATAATTTTTATTTTGTAGATTATGACTAATACTGATAGTTAGATTATTAACTTGTTTTGTTAGGTGTAAAGGTAAATTCTTAATAAGATTAATATTACTTTCATCTAAATTTTCACACAGATACTGAACTAACCTAGAAACATAGATATCAGTTGCGTTATCAAAATCAACCTTTTTATTCAGTGTATCAAGGAAGCAGTCTTCCCAGTTACCTTTAACATAAGTAGTAACTTTAATATTATCTAATATTTCAAATAAATCATTTGCGCCAGGCCCAGGCATGATTAAATCTCCTAAAAACCAATAGTCAGTGACACTTTCTTTAATAGAATCTTCGACAACAGCTTTTAAAGCACTTACATTTCCATGGACATCTGCTAGTAAAGCAATTTTATGTTTCATTATTCTTTATTTCTCCCCCTAAGATTGACAGTATAATCAAAAACGAACACATATTCTTATTTTGTGATTTATTAGTATATTATGGGACTTGAGACTAAACTGATCGTTGGATAAATAAGAATAGGTGATAATTTCCATTGTACCACTAATTTATTATCTCAACTAATAAACAAAAAACACACAACTTATACATAAGTGATGTACTAATGATCATATAATGTGTGACTTTAAAGAGAGAATTCAATAATACATTTAGTCTTAAAGTACAAGAAACATAGGTACACCTTTCATAAAATGTTGTAAATCAAGTTTAATGAGAGGTGTCAAAAAATGACGATACATGTTGTTCCAAGTGATTTTGCAACTGTGCAAGAAGCGATCGATGATGTGGGAACAATGCCTGGTGACAGTATTCAAATCTTAGCTGGGACTACATTAAAAAATAATGCTGGCTTTGACATTGAAGCAGTTGGTGGATTAGGAACGAATGTATTCGATGGTAATATATGTGGAAATAGTTCTCATGGTGGTTTATGTATTTGAAAAACCATACTCCTAACTACGGGAGTATGATTACATAAAGTGAATCTTCCATTGGTGGTGGATGAAGAAAAATCTCCACAAAACCATTCAAGTAGTGAATTATAAAGTACAATTTAATAAACAACATTAGAGTTACAGAGTCTAATAGTGAATAATTGGTTATTAAATTGTTTGACAGAATAGGTGAATGTGAAGAGAGGAGCCTTAAATCAAAAGGAGGAAGTTAAATGAAGAAAAGATTCATCACATTGCTATTAGGAAGTTTATTGGTATTAAACTTAGGTTGTACAAATGACTCGACTGAAAATTTCGTAACGGAAACTAAAAGAACAAACCAGAATAATAAAGAAACAACCGATTTATTATATAAAGGAAATGGAGTTAAAATTAAAGAAGTAGACGGATGGGAAAAAGTAAAAGAGTCGAAGGAAGAAGATCCTTGGTTAGTTGAATTTCAACATATAAGTGGGGAAGGTAATTTGGTTTTATCTGAAGTGAGTAGTGACTTATCAAAAGATGAGATAATAACTGAATTTCAGAAAAGTAGACCTCATATGGTTGGAATTGATCGTTTTGATGGTGGTTTTTTCTTTGGGATAGAACAAGAGAGTCACAAATATGGTAAAACGTTTATTAAACAAATAGAAGACCGAAAGATAGTAGTGACCTTCCTTCTAACTTTAGAAGGGAAAGATATAATAATATCCAGAGAAGTTATGGACAGTGTTGTAGACGGAATAACAAAAAATTAGAATGAAATATTAGCAGTAAATGTATTTTGACTGAGGCGAAGGACACTTGAAGTATTTCTTTCACTATTACTAGGGGCTTTTTCGCATTTCATGAAGGGTTCAACGGGTGATTTATCACGTTTCAACTAATGCTAAGACTCCCACTTTAAAACTAAGGGAAATCAACGAAGTTTAAGTGGGCGAGAATCTTAGTCATACTCTAGTGGTATAAGCGTCAGTCATTACCTGATTGGTTCACTTCATAGTGGAGGATGCGGTAATACCTCCACTGATGGAAGTTTTACTTTATCAAAAGCAATACGCGCGGTTAAATAAATGGACAAGTCATAACCTTATTAAGTTAACGGTTGCTCCTTCTAATTCTGAACATTGTTCGTTATATCATATTTCACCAATTGCCGCTTGTCATAGACCTTCTCATACATAATCCCCATCATATAGAAAAAGAATAGACCGAAACCAATATAAATGAGTGTGAACTTGAATCCGAATAGAGCAATCGCATAGACAGACACATGTAATTTGGCTGTTGACCAAACTCCTAAAAAGAAAACGATATACCGAATGTTTGCTCCTTTTTTCAACAAAAGTACTGCGATTGGGAAGGCTAAGTAAAGAGGACCTGCTGCAATTGCACCTAATAAAAAGGCGAACAGCGTGCCATAAATGCCAGATTTCTTGCCCATATATTTAATGAGAGTTTCTTTCTTTACCCATTTGTCGAGCAAACTGACAAATATTAAGATAGGGGGCAGTAAAATAAGCATATCCACTATGCTACTACCTGTAATTTGTAATGCTTTCAATCCGACTGATTGATTGAAAAAAGTGAACACAATAAGCCCAAATAATAAGGTAAATGAGAAGCGGTATTTTTTCAACTCACTCACACCATCACCACCCAAATAATAAATGAGAATATGAGCGACATTAAAATAGCAGAAGCATTACGAGAATAGGCAAAACCTTTTCCAAATATTTTTTGTTCTAGGGGGATTGTGACGAATCCGACAGACATTAATGTAGACATTAAAACAGCAACTTGAGGTAAGCCTGCGCCATTTTGAATTAGTGTATCACCGAGAGGATATACGAGAAAACTTGGAATGAGTGCGATAGATCCGATGATCGTGGAATAAATAATGCCAGTTAATCCAGAGTTCTCTCCAATGATTGAAGAAATGAAAGCTGGTGTTAAGATAGATAACGAAATTCCAACGAATAGCATAATTGATAATACTTGAGGCATAATATTGCGAAACATTTTCCATGACTGTAATAAAGCTTCTTTAGTTTTATTTTTGTTCTTTATAAACGAAAGAGTAATAGCGATAACAGCAATAGAATAGAGGATAATCCCGTTAATCATGATTAGATTTTTTCCATTCTTTAAATTTCTTCATGAAAAACGTTAAATTCTTAAGCTTTTCTTCTGTAACTGTTTGATATTCTTCCAATCTTCTTTCGCCAACTGAAGTGATTTTATACATTTTTATCGGTTTACCATGATCGGAGGTGTCTAAATAAGACTCAACAGCCCCTTCTGTTTCTAATTTCTTTAATGTGCGATAGATGATGGCACTATCGATTGGATTGACTGGAAGTTCTTCTTCACATTTCTGTAGAAGTTTCCCGCCATAGCTATCTCCCTCTGTTAAAAACAGTAAAAGGAATTCACCTGTATGTCTGCCAGTGTGTTTCATAAATTATCTCCCTCCTAATGATTAAGCAGTGTTTACTATCGATACTGTTAATAACACTATACTGTCATTAACAGTTATATGTTACTAACAGTATAGTTAAAGATTAACATTACGTCAATATGTAAATAAATAAACGATCATATGATTTTCTAACATCATGTGATTTTGGAACGATTTAAGAATTTATCACATGGTAACTGACGTTAAGACTCCTATTTCATGACGTTGAAATGTCAACGAAGTTTAAGTAGGGGATGAAGAAAACCTAGTAGTGATGGGAACTTCACTTTATGAATTGTTTTCAATAGAAGGGAGTTAAACATGCCAATCGCTTGTGTAGTATTTTGTTTATTGTCGTTAATGGAACCTTATTTAAAGAAGATCTTTTATTTAAAAGATCATTTAAAGCTAAATGTAGATGTTTATAGAAAAATAGAGCCTCCATGTAATTGGAGGCTCTATTTAGCGTTATTCTCTTATTGAACTAACTCACCCGTTAGTGAAACAACACTTATCTTGCAGCCCAAGCTTCAATTTCAACCTTGATTTCTGGTCTTGCTAATGCAGATACGTAAGCTAAAGTTGTAGCAGGAGGAGATTCATTGTGAAATTCGCTCCATTTTTCTGTGAAATACTCCCTGTCTATATTTTCAGTAAACCAGATGTTAATTTTGAAAATATTGCAAGTATTGACACCTTCGCTTTTTAAGATCGACGTTATATTTTTAAGAGCATTAGCATACTGAGTTTCAATGTTATCTGGTATTTCACCGTTTCTATCATTTCCAACTTGACCAGAAAGAACGAGTAACTCAGCGTCTCTTGGAATAATCGTTAAATGGTGGTATTTACCTATAGGCGGTGCTACACTTTCAGGGTTTGATTTTTTTATTTCCATACTTACCTCCAAGGTTTTAATTTTTGGAATACAATACTAAATATAGTATACTATGTAATTTTAGTAATTTGATTTCATACTTTTGTTGATTGATATGAACTAATGAACTTTTTAGTAGGGTCTTACTGGAAAGGTTGTACTTTGAGATATGAGAAGGAATAAATTTTTTTCTATAGTATTATTTGTTCAGAGGCTCGCTTAGCCAAATGGCAGGATAATTAAATGAAAATATGTATCTAATTAAATAAAAAGTTTAAATAAAGGGGGAGATATTTTGAAAGAAAAAAGACCAAAATTGCCTCTTTCACAAGAAGAAAAACGAATGCTTAGGAAGGAAAAAGTTAAATTAAGTGATTTGTATAAGTTAAAGCTAGAAGAGATGACTGATATATTAGGTATAACTCATGAACGAGCAAAAATGCTGAAAGGATTAGCGTCATTTCAACGAGTACCATCTATTGGTTATGAACTGGCTTATAAGTTAGTTCACCACCTCGGTTATAATAGTCTCAATGAAATAAAGGATGAAAGTTGGTATGAAGTATTCGATTCACTTGAGCAAAAACTAGAATGTTGGACCGATTCATGTGTTGAAGACCAAATTATATGTATCATTCATTATGCTAATCATCCTGAAAGTGAAAAACAGTGGTTTGATTTTACAGCAGAAAGAAAACGATACAGGGAACAACATGGTTATCCAACTTCAAGACCAAAGGTAGCATGGAATGAAAAGTAAAAATGGACTATTCTCCTTTACTTTTTTAAAGAAAAAGAGAGGGTCTTAACTGAATAAGAAATACAGCCGTTTTATTTCTCCATCTTATTGATACATAGGTGTTTAAACTCGAACCCATATTGTGCAGATCTTTTTGACATAAGGATTAGTGGAAAAATATTGGCTCTCTTTCTCTGTTGGTAGTCGTCTAATCAATGAAATGCGAAAACATCGTTTCACAGAAGTATAATATCCTAAATGTTTAAATTTCTATTGCCATCCTTCATAATTGATAAAACAGACAAAGATGATGCAAGATTAAAACGGTTTTAAAAGATTGAAAAATAAAATAAAGGTGTGAGTTAATGGGTTTTGATGTTGTATTATATGATCGAAAACGACAAAAACTTGAGGTTTTTGAGCTCTCCGAAAGTCTGCATAATGCAATATTTAGTTCAAGTATGTTATGGGGAAGTTACTTGGAACTTAGAAAATTAAGTGATTATTATTTAACAGATGAAACTTTTTCAGGTGATAAACTAAGGCAGTTAATCTCGAACTTGAACAACTATCGAAGTAACATACCGAATCATAAGCAAAATGATTATCAAGAATTTATTGTTAAAATCTCTGACTCAAAAGTATCGTCAGTTCATATTGCAGGAGATTAAAAATAGTTAATGGATGAAATTTCTTTTCAAAAAGAGTTCCCTTAAATTTTAAAAAAGAGCTATCTTCGCATGAGAAGATAACTCGTTTTTTAAATTCACATCTAAATAAGTTTATTTTCTTCCGTCTGATCAAGTCAAAAATGATGTTGTAGATATGTGGGAGCCTTTTTATAAGCATTTTTATTTAAAAGCAAGAGAGAATTATTTTTGTATGAAAATTTGCACTATATAATAATAGGAATCTTTTTTTGCAAATCCAATTCCCATATCTGTAATATGAGGGTCTAGCATATTTTTTCGGTGTTTTTCACTATTCATCACATCTTCTATATATTCTTTAACAGTCGTTTGACCTGCACCAGCATTTTCTGTGCTATATTCATTTTCAATATTGAAACGCTCTAATAGTTCATATGATCTTCCATAGGTTGGAGAGTCATGGGTTAAATTATCATGATTACGCAAGTCTTCTGCCTTTAATTGAGCAGCTTTAGTGATATCTAAATTTAATGTTAACGGAGTCAGACCTGCATTTGCTCTTTCTTCGTTTGCTAGTGAAATGGCTTCTTCTGCCATTGGTAGCAGTTCTTCTTTCAACACTAAATAATCAAGAGTTCTTTTTACGAAAACAACCATTTGCGCTCTAGTAACCTCACCATTTGGATCGAAAGTAGTTGGGGTTTTACCTTTTGTAATTCCTGTGGCAGCTAGTGTTTGAACATAGGAATAAGCCCAATGATTACTTGTAACGTCTGTAAACTCTTTTGAACTTTCACCTTCAATATCAAATGCTTCTACTAAAGTTTTTGCCATTTGTGCGCGAGTCAAAATCGAATTTGGATTGAATTTTTCTGCTTTGGCAAAAACCCCTTCGTACACTAGCGCAGAAATATATGGATATAAATAACTTTCAGTACTTACATCAGAGAAGTTCGGATTAGTACGGTTGCTAGTATCAATGTCTAATGTTCTACCAATAATTAAAGCAGATTGACCTCTTGTTACAAATTCGTTAGGACGAAATGTTTCATCATCATAACCTTTGATAGCACCTTCTTCAACTAAATAGTCAATTTCACTTTTGGCCCAATGATCACTTGGTACGTCTGAAAATACAGTTTTTACAACTTTGCTTGATCCAGCTTCATTACTGTTTAAAAGGTTCTGTGCTTCTGAACCATTATCTGATTGAGCAGCTGAAGCCGTATGACCTGTAACAATTAAAAGAATAAAACTAAGTGCAACAAACCAAAACTTTTTCATAATTACCCTCCATTAACAAATAATAGATATTAATCTATTATTTTATTATACTGTATTTTTATTGTTTAAAGTATTTACATGTAAATTTATAACATTCGATAGATTAGATTACTAATTTTCAAGTTTCCATGGTGTAGTAAGTTCTTTAGACCAATTATTAACTCTTTTTGATATTGAATCGCTTTGGCTAAATGTACAAAGCTTCAAAAACGAATGGCATTCAGAATCATGTTTAATGCACTTGCTCTTAAAGGGTAATTAAGAAAAATTAGATTTTATTGCAAAAATAATGTGAGATTGAACATTTTTATTTAAATTAAAGGCAAGTTTTGTGGAAGAGGATATTGTTCAATGTCATAGAATAAATATGGTAGATGATCTTTTATCTTGATTCATAAAGGCACAAGTTTTTAGAAGGTTTTCTGAAGGAAGACAATACTAAATTTAAACGATAGAGCTAGAATAAATCCAGAAGATGAGATTATATGAAACTATTAATTGTAAGAATTGTGGAAGATAACAGATTAGCGACAATGGGTAAATTTGGAATGAAGAGGGGTTATATATGTAAAGAGTGTAGGGTGAAACTCCTACTTGGCAACGGATGAACCCTGTATTCATGGAGCAATAAAAGAAAGCTAGAATAATTCCAAGGGAGAAGAGTGATGATTGATATTATAAAACTTATTGCAGCATTAGTTATAGGTTACCTTTTAGGAAGCCTTAATACAGCGGTGATAGTAGGGAAAATATACGGCAAGGATATAAGAAACTATGGAAGTAAAAGTGCCGGGCTAACCAATACTCTAAGGGTACTTGGGAATTCTGCTGCGAGCTTAGTTCTTGTGGGAGATATATTAAAAGGAGTAATTGCATGTTTTATAGGCTTGTACTTTAGTGTTTATTTCCATACGGGAGAGGCTAACGATTGCATAAGCCTTTTAGCGGCAGGTGCAGGAGTAGTTATAGGGCATAACTGGCCTGTATATTTTGGATTTAAAGGCGGCAAGGGAGCACTTATAGCAGTGTCTGTTCTGTTTATGATTAACTGGGTTATGGCTCTTATTTGTCTTGGTTTCTTTGTGTTAATAGTGGCTTTAACCCGTTACGTTTCATTAGGCACAATATGTGCTACAGTGCTTTTTGCGGTTATTTCGTTTATACCTGTTTTTGGGAATGATTTATATTTTTATATATTTGCGTTCCTAATGGTGTTTATAGTTGTTTTCAGGCATAGGGAAAATATACGTAGATTATTATCAGGAACAGAAAATAAACTTATTTTTCCTCGGCCTTGAGCATGTTGATGGATTTGGTCAACTTAATTTTGGAATGGAGAGATGGAATAAGCAGCTTTAAATATATAATTCCTGTTTCAAAGACTTATTAAGCTAACGGAAGCTTTAGTTTAATTTAACATCATTTGGTGATTAAGAACCTCAAAATAAGAAAGTTATACAAAGCTCTGATGTTTCTGCTAAGTGAAGAAATATCAGGGTTTTTTATTTTTCATGATGAATACTCTTATTCACCAATTCTCCCCTTAGCGGAATTTCCATTGTATACGATCACAACATAATAGACATGAAAAATGGAGGCGAAATCCTTTCAGCTTGGTTCAGTTTACACTTTTACGTTCTAATTTTAAGCATTTTTCTCGAAATAAAATGCATGTTATGAAGTTGAATGATTGGATAAATATGTTAGTATTGGAGTGAGTTTGAACAGATCACATTCCTGTTTCTTAGTGCATGAAGGGTCTCGGTTTCTTGTAACTGCTGAACTTAATGGGCTTTATTTCTAGTCATTATTTTGTGAAAGAGAAGTGATAAGATGAACGAGGTATATACATATTTTGGATTGGATACATCTGTAAAATCTATTTATAAATACTCTCCAGTGTTTAAGACGAAACAGGATGGTTTAAACATCATTATTAAAAAAACGAAAAAAGATCGTGAACAAATTGAACGTCTTTTTACGTGGACAGAAAAGTTAACAGACAATGGCATTCAAGTAGTAAGACCGATTGCATTTAATGATCAGCTTTACCATGAGATAAATGAGGATCACTGGGTTGTCTATCCGTTTATTAATGGGAGAAAGTATGATGCAAGCTTAAAGGATATGTATGATGCAGGTTGCATGCTGGGCAAGATCCATGCTGTAACGTCAGACAGGAGTGTTTTTAACCATGGTTTTAAATGGGAGCAATATGATGAAGAGTTTATGAATGATGTAAAGGGGGATATTACGAACCTCCTTGATATTTACAAAGATGATTTTCATATTGGAGCATTTAAAGATTTATCAAAAGAGATAAATCGATTGATAGAAACGTCATTCCAATCAATCAAGGATATACCGCTTCCATATGTTGATGCATCATGGGATTATAAGGCTAATAATCTTGTTTTCTCTGAACAAGGGTTAGTATTAATTGACCCTGATAATGCAGGAAGTGTTCCAAGAGTTTTTGATTTAGCACTAGCTCTCATCTTATTCCATACAGAAATGGACACTGCTCCTCGAAGAGTATTTACCGTGAAGGAATGGGAACAATTTAAATCTGGATACTTATCTTATGTTTCCTTAACTGATACTGAAAAAAAGGTATGGAATGAGTTATTGCTGTTTGTTTATATGGATGAAGCACTGTGGGCAATGAGTGACTTAGATGAAACTGAATCGGATCGCCAGAAATCGTTTATCAAATCATTATTAGGTGTCAATCTTCATGAATACAAATTGTAGATTACTAGTGGTAGGCAAGAAGGAGGGAAAGGCATGAAACAAGTTAACGGTAAAACAGTTATTATGATGGTACTTGTGTTAAGTTATCTATTAAATTACTCACCTACTACTAGTTATGCTTGTTCGTGTGCAGAACCTGGATCGGTTACAGAGGAGCTGGAGAGAAGTTCAGCCGTTTTTTCTGGAAAGGTTATTGACATTATGGATAAGAATGCATATAGTCCATTGAAATCATCGGATGATCCGCTTGCTATACTGTTTGAAGTGGAAGAGTCATGGAAAGGTATCAATCAAACAGAAGTTATAGTCTACACAGCAAGAAGCTCATCAATCTGTGGTTATGATGTTGAGTTGAACAACAACTATTTAGTTTATGCAACCGAAACTGATAGAAAACTAAAATTAAGTTTTTGTTCGAGAACAACTCTTTTGTCGGAAGCGAATGAGGATATTAAGCAATTAGGAGCAGGAGAAAGACCAACTGAAGACGTATCTATTGTTTTTAAGGCAAAGCTCTTAATGGAAAGTAAGTTTTTCTACGTCTTATTATTAATGATTGCAACCATAACAATTGGTGCATATATAATTCGAAGAGTTAAAAAGAAACGTACGCTATGAAACTAAAGACATAATAAAATGAAGAGGAGATACGATTATGGGGAATGGGTGGAACACTCTTTTTATGTCAGTATTAGCGATTTTAGCTTATTTTACGGGTGAGATTGTAACATTTTTCATGCTTGGGATTATATTAATTAGTTTAAATAATATCAATACTACGCTTAAAAAAATCTATCATGTACAAAAATTGAATGCATCAGCCCAGCAAGCGGATAAAGAGTCATAAGTTTTGGAGGATAAGATTTAATATGAAAGTCAATCGAATTACACTTTGGTTATGTTTTCTCATATATATTGCAACGCTCTTATATTTATTGTTTTTTTCTGCTTATCGAAATGCTGTGCAAGGGGAAGTTGCCTATAATCTCGTCCCATTTCGAGAAATTAATAGGTATGTGCATCATTTTGAAGGAATTACAATTCATGCGTTAACGGATAATCTAATAGGTAACATACTTGCTTTTGTGCCAATGGGTTTCTTGTTGCCATTGCTTTTTTCACGTCTTCGTTCATTTATAACGATAGTTGTCTTATCATGTTTATTTTCAGTAATAGTTGAACTTACACAATTTGTATACCGAGTTGGGGCGTTAGATGTGGATGATGTCATTCTTAATACGCTTGGTGGTGCTTGTGGGTATGTTGTCTTTCGTTTGTTCTCTTTAGGAAGGTTAAGAAGTAATTAATCTCATTTGGCTTTATTAATTATCACAAATCTGCTGAAATTAACATTTAGGTTATTGGTATTTTTTCTAATTATCTGTTAGGGTAACAAATAATGGTTAGGAGAGAGTGTAGTGAGGAATTATGGGACAAGCATACATTTCTTGAGATACCTTAAAATGCTCATTCTCCCAAGTATAGTCCCTTTCATAAAAATTGATAAATTAAGATAAACTATCACTGTTTTGGAGCATATTAACTTTTGTGAGAAAAGGACATGGAGAAAAAATGCTAATAGGAAGGAGAATGGAATGAAGAACATATCAAATGTTTTTTGGATTAACGTTTTATTAGTTGCTGCTGCTGTCATCTATGGAGTACTTGCTCCAGCATCATTTGAGACAGTTACGGCAAATATGCAAGCTTTTATAACTTCAACATTCGGTTGGTATTATTTAATATTAGTTACGTTAATACTGATTTTTTGTGTATTCTTAATTTTTAGTCCAATTGGAAGCATTCGATTAGGGAAACCGAATGAAAAACCTGAATACTCAAATGGATCATGGTTTGCGATGTTATTTAGTGCAGGAATGGGGATTGGTCTCGTATTCTGGGGGGCAGCTGAACCACTTTCACACTTTATGAGTCCACCACTAGCTGAAGCGGGAACGAATGAAGCAATTAAGGAATCGATGAGGTATACATTCTTTCATTGGGGCATTCACGCATGGGCAATCTATGCAATTGTTGCTTTAGCGTTGGCTTATTTCAAGTTCCGTAAGGGAGAGCCTGGTCTAATTTCAGCTACGTTGAAACCAATTTTCGGGGACAAGGTTAAAGGATCTTTAGGAACAGTTATTGACGTTCTTGCAGTATTCGCAACTGTAGTAGGTGTAGCGACAACCCTTGGATTTGGTGCTGCTCAAATTAATGGAGGGCTTTCATATTTATTTGGAATTCCAAATAACTTTACCGTACAATTCTTCATTATTGCGGTTGTAACCATTTTATTTATGATTTCAGCTTGGTCTGGTATAGGTAAAGGGATTAAGTACTTATCAAACGTTAATATGGTATTGGCTGTTGTGCTTTTAGTATTAATGTTTTTTATTGGGCCAACATTATTAATTTTAAATATGTTTACCGATACAATTGGTGCATATATTCAAAACATTGTTGCAATGAGCTTTAGAATTGCGCCATTAAATGAGGAACATCGCTCTTGGATTAATGGCTGGACCATTTTCTATTGGGCATGGTGGATTTCGTGGGCTCCATTCGTCGGTATCTTCATCGCACGTGTTTCGCGTGGAAGAACGATTCGTGAATTTTTAATCGGTGTATTACTATTGCCTGCATTAGTGAGTTTCATTTGGTTTGCAACATTCGGTACATCAGCAATTGAAATTCAACAAGCGGGTACTGATTTAACGGCACTTAAGACTGAAGAAGTTCTGTTTGCTGTATTTAACGGGTTTGATTGGTCGACGTTCTTATCGATAATTGCGATTGTGTTAATCGGAACATTCTTTATTACTTCAGCTGACTCAGCAACATTTGTACTAGGAATGCAAACGACATATGGTTCATTAACGCCACCAAACTATGTGAAATTGACATGGGGTCTTGCTCAATCTACTATTGCCTTAATTCTTATGTACAGTGGTGGATTGCAAGCATTGCAAAATGCACTTATCGTAGCAGCCTTGCCATTCTCCGTCATTATGGCACTCATGATGATTTCGTTGTACAAGTCCTTAACTCAGGAGAAGGAAGAGCTTGGTTTGTACATAAAACCGAACAAACAAAAATCAAGTTGAGATTGTATAAGAAAGCGTCTAGTTGATACTAGATGCTTTTCTTTGTGGGTGTAAACTAGTAAAAGATGTTAGATGTAGCTAGTTTGATGGTATATAATGGAATCAAATTAGTGGATAGTAAGTACTAAAAAATTTTATAAATCATATTGAGGAAATGGGGTTGCTTAAGTGAGGAGAATTTATCAATATCTATCAATCGAAGAGAAAGTAGAAATAGTCGAGAAATTGAAAGAAGAAGTGAAAAAACTAGAGGAAGAAATACGTATCAATCAAGATGCTTTTTCAAGTTTTATAATGGAGATTTTGTATAGTACAAAGGATAAATGGAATTTAGAAATTGATGAATTAAGTCTGGAGATTGAGTCGAAAAATATTGAGTCGAAAAATATTGAGTGAATACGAACTTAATTCGTTGAAACATGTTATAGCTAATCTACATAAAAAATTTACATTAAGTTTCATGATAATATTAGATTATCTTGTTGTTTAGTAGGATGGTAAAATACGTATAAATATAGCGCTTTTCAGTAATGCTGCTGAAAAGCGCTATTTTGTAGAATGAAAATTGTACTATATTTAAAATTGACTTCTCAGATTCGTTTTACTATTAATAGCCCTATGATTATTAATAAAAGCAACAACACTAAATATAAAATTAGCATACCTGTTTCAAATTGAATATATTGAATACCCATATAATTTAATATTATCAAAACAAGCAAACTTCCTAAGAGAAGAAAATAAAGTACAAACGTAAAATAACGTTGCAAGAGCATTACAGATCGCTCATCATATTCTGGTGCATTTCCATTTCTTTTTTCCCTCCACATAGAAAAAAGAAAGGACGTAGTTGTTGTTACTAATATTATAATTACTATTCTGTAGTTAAATTCACCTTTTATCATACCTAGGCTACCAAAACCCAATGCCACTATAGTTGCGAAAATAATTTTCCACAAAAAACCTTGTGATTTCTGATTTTTCATAGTTTATTCTCCTCTTCCTTCATAAGATAAAAAACTTTCTCAATTGGCATATCAAAATATTTAACTATTTTTAACGCCAACTCCAAACTGGGGTTATACTTATTTTTTTCAATCGCATTTATAGTTTGACGTGTAACTTGAAGATCCTCAGACATTTTAACTTGAGTTATACCCTTCTTTTGTCGTATTTCCTTAATATGATTTACTACCCTCATTAACATTTCTCCTCAAAATATAAGTAAAGATATCTTTACACATATATTATAAAAAATCCAACAAAATGTAAAGGGATCTTTACATTTTGTTGGATTTTTTGTTGGCATTATAGGAAATTATATGTAAAAATCGCTTTTGCATCGTGCATTATTTGAATCAACAGAAACATGCTACAGTTTCATGAGCGAAGTAAAGAAAAAGCTAGAAAAGAGAAACGCAAAAGTAGATAACAATGATAGCGTTCTTCTTTTCTATATTGGTGAGTGTTCATCTGTTTCAAAGGAGAATAATGGTTGCTGATATGCTAGGAACTCATGCGTAAAGGAAGTTAAGAAAAGATGTTGAAGAGTAGATAAAACTATTATAATTCGAATGATCGAGTTCATCTTCTGCTGTTTTTTGTTATTTATTTGTGTAGAAAAAACTATCTATTTGATAATCTTTTTTGATGAACAGATTGTTAGGAAATTTTTAAATATATAGGTAATATTTAATAATAGAATATGTTAAGATACAGTGACTAATAGAAAATCAAATAAGGGTGAGGTATATGTTGAAGAAAAGTTTGTTTGCCCAAATCATCACGATTACAGCGTTATTAATCTTATTTGTTTCAGCTACATTAGGTGGGACAAGTTATTGGTTTTCGCAAAATGAGTTAACGAAAAGTGGTAAGTTGGATCTTAGGCACCTAGGAGAAGGTGTCATCCCTGTATTAGAGCATTTAAATGAGCAAGTTGAAAGTGGATATATTACGTTAGAAGAAGCGCAAGAGAAAGCGCGTTTAAAATTAATTGGACCGAAAGTAGAAGGAAATGATCAGCTATTCTATGATTATAGTAAATCTCCGTATACATACAAACAGGATGGTTATATCTTCGGTTACAACAGTGTTGGTGAGGTAGCTGTCCATCCAACATTGCCAACTGGTAAAAACATGTTTGAAGCGGAAGGTGGCAAGTATAAATCATTAATAAACGAGTTATTCAATAATAGTAAGCAAGCTAATGTGGCAGATCGCTACGTTGAATTTGACTATTACAAGCCAGGTGAGACGAAGCTAAGTCCAAAAGTAGCTTATACGATATACTATGAACCGTGGGATTGGTCTTTAGTTGCGGCTGCATATGAAGATGAATTATTTGAATCGGCTGGTTTGTTAAAGCTAGTAACATTTGCAGTATCGTTGTTGACACTAGCTTTGTCAATCATCATCATGTATTTCCTATTACATAAAAAATTAAGTGCATTAAGGGAGATTACGAGAGGAACAGCGAGGGTTGCTGACGGACACCTTGATGTTGAGAAAATTACTTATGAAAGTGCTGATGAAGTAGGTCGAACTGCAAGTGCGTTTAATAAGATGACCGACCAATTAAGAAACCTTGTTCAAAATATGCAGACAGTTGGACAAAGTACATCACAAGCTTCACATGAGTTATCTGCTTTTTCAGAGGAAACGACAGCGTCGAGTGAAGAAATTGGTCGAGCAATTAATGAAATTACAAATGGGACCGTTTCACAAGCAACAGATATCGAGTCGATTAATCATCGAACTGAATCGTTAGCAGAGACTATGAAAGATCTAACGATGAAAAACACTGAGATACTGGACTTAACGGGTCAGAGTCAACAGGCAGTTGAAAATGGTCAGAAGCAAATCGTTACATTACAAGAGACAAATGCAAGTTCACAAGGTGCAATTGGTAATATCGATCAAGTTGTACAACATCTAAACGCAGGTGTTCGAAAAATTTCAAACATCGTGACAACGATTGAAGATGTAGCAAAACAAACGAATTTGCTTGCATTGAATGCGTCAATCGAGGCTGCAAGAGCGGGAGAGCATGGAAAAGGTTTTGCTGTAGTTGCAGAAGAAGTTCGTAAGCTTGCCGAAGAAACAAACAATGCAACAGGTGAAGTTCACTCGATGATAAAAGAAATTGAGGAACAAACGTTTGAGAGTGTGTCAGAAATGGCGAGAACGATTGAGATTTCACAACTATTAGATGGTGCAGTAACCGATACAGAAAATGAATTTGCAGTTATTTCGACGACGATTGAAAATATTGTGCAAGCGATCAATGAGAGCAGTGATGCTATTTTATCTGTCGGTCATTCCATTGATAGCTTGTTTGAATCAATTCAAAGTGTAAGTGCAACATCAGAACAAACATCTGCTGCATCTGAAGAAGTGATGGCATCAGTTCATGAACAAATTAATGCTGTCCGAAATACATCTTCACAAGCAGAAGCACTGCAACAACTAAGTGAAACGTTAAATGATTTAATTAAGCGATTTGATGTGTAAATTGAAATAACGATAAGCATTAGGAAAACGGAACAGGGTGTATGCTCTGTTCTGTTTTTTTGTTGAAAATTACTTGTTCTCAGAGGATAAGACCTATGCTAAACTCGAATTATAATAATTCCCAAATAAGTAATATACTACATTTAGGAATAGAACAATAATGTAATAGAAAGGAGAGAAACTGATGGGAAAAAAATTAAGTGTTGCTTCAGTTATTATATTTTTAATTAGTGTGGCAATATATGCGGCAGTATTGTTCGGTTATTTTAAAACTCTTTTTCTTACCGAATTAATTATAATTCCTATGATTGGGTTAATAATTGCAATGTTTTCCGAAAGAGGTATATACAGAAAGATTGGCATAATCGGTAATAGTTTGATTGTTTTCGTTGTCCTTATTGTGCCTATGATAATCGTTACTTTATTTTGGAATGAACCTTGATTGAATCTGTAATTTTTATAAATGAACAATATCCATTCATAAACTACTTAAATCGTTAATTAACTTTATAAATAAAAAACCTTGTTTATAGTGATATAACAAGGTTTTTAGACTATCTATTATCTTTTAAAAAATTTAATAATCCCATTTTTTAACATCATCTGATTCGGAAATTGATGAAAAAACTATTGAAACTTCTTGTTCATCTAGGGCATTATCTCTTAATAGTTGTTTGTGCCTTAAAAGTTCATACGTCTTTTGTTCATTTAATTTTAATTGAGCTGCATTTTCTTCACCTCTCCAATGAATAGTATATGAAAATGACTTTACTTCTGGAAAAAACATTTTAATATTAGTCGCATGATAAGCAATAGAGTGATATATTTTAGACTTAAATGGACGAGAACCAACTTCTGGTTCAAAATCAAATCTGAGTGATAGCTCTTCTTCATCATTTAAATATTCATGATCCATACCGATCAACTTTGGTAAGTATAATTCTGAGTATTCATTTATTGTCTGAATAATAAATGCGGTCTTTTGTTCTTTATTTATCACATTTTTTCCATTTGTTTCTAACTGCATGCAACTAGACAGCATAATCATTAATATTATTATGATACTTAATCTAACCAGTTTAAGTGCCCCCTTTAACTCGTAGTCATTTTTCTCTGTAATTAATTCATTACGGTCTAATGTGATGGCATCAGTTCATGAACAAATTAATGCTGTTCGAAATACATCTTCACAAGCAGAAGCACTGCAACAACTAAGTGAAACGTTAAATGATTTAATTAAGCGATTTTGATGTTGTAAATTGAGATAACGATAAGCATTAGGAAAGCGGAACAGGGTGTATGCTCTGTTCTGTTTTTTTGTGTTGAAAATTACTTGTTCTCAGAGGATAAGACCTATGCTAAGCTCGAACTATAATAATTCCCAAATAAGTAATATACTACATTTAGGGATAGAACAATAATGTAATAGAAAGGAGAGAAACTGATGGGAAAAAAATTAAGTGTTGCTTCAGTTATTATATTTTTAATTAGTGTGGCAATATATGCGGCAGTGTTGTTCGGTTATTTTAAAACTCTTTTTGTTACCGCATTAATTATAATTCCTATGATTGGGTTAATAATTGCAATATTTTCCGAAAGAGGTATATACAGAAAGATTGGCATAATCGGTAATAGTTTGATTGTTTTCGTTGTCCTTATTATGCCGATTATAGTCGTTACTTTCTTTTGGAATGAACCTTGATTGGATCTGTAATTTTTAACCAATTAAATTTAGCATAAGTACTTTTAAAAAAATATCTAATCGACGTGGGGGAGTTATGGAGACTTTAATAAAAATGTATGGTTTTCTTATTTTTACCTCAGCTCTTAGTTTAATCGGATTTTTTAAGCTTAAGTCTAGTGTAGATAATGGAACTGACGATGCTAACCAGTACCTGAGATCAATGGGTGGAAGTATGGACTCAGAAAGCTATCGGCTTATTGAGGAAAGCTACATTCTTTCAAACATTACAATGGGAGGAATTATTTTATTTGTAGGACTTAATTTCTTGTGTTTTGGTATTTATAAGTTTTTTAAACAATTCGACTGAGTTTGATGACAGTATAAATCACATAATCATTAAGTCTTTAAGAGTTATTTAATAATTGGATACTATACGTTACATATCGATCTTCAGCAATACTACAAATAATTTATTAGGATAATCTATAAACTGGCGCTAACCCGAAACAAGGATTAGTGCTTATTTTCGTTCCGTACCAGATTGTGGATTAAGGTGATGCAATAGTTATTAGGAAATTAAGAGTATCAAACAAGCTAGATGGTTATGAATAAATACTGATAATAAGTATAACTGCCAGTATATTCCATAATCCATGTGCGACAATAGAAGCTGTCAATCTGTTTGTGTATAAATAAAGAATTGTGTAGGCTGTAGTTGGAACGAGTATGTCAATCCATTGGACTAAATCTTGAGGAAGGTGTGCCGCAGCAAAGAACAAGATAGACAACAAAGATGCTATATAGATAGAGATTTTAGATCCTTTAAAGATACTGGCTAATCCTCCGATAAAGAAGCCTCTATATAATATTTCTTCAGTCAACGCCCCACCAATTACTCCCAAGGGAATATACCAGAAGGTATTAGTCCATTCGTACTCAAGCATTATTAGAACATCAGAAATATCTGCTCGATCTGCTCCACCTGTGTTGGGGATGAGCCAAAGAAATTGCACAAGGGTAAAAAAAATAGCAAAAGCAGAACCAAGTAATGCATCTTGTCTCAACTCATTTGAAGTAAATCCTATTTTTAGAAAATCTAATTTTAAATACTTTAATCCTAAATAAACTAACGGTATTACAAAAATGGCAAGAAGAAGTCCGATGATTGTGAGATTTATTCCTTGGAATCCTCCGAAAAATCCCATTTGAAAAGGAAGCTGGATAACAACGTAAAGAAGAAACCCAACAATAATGATTAAAAACCACATAGACAAAGACTTAATTTTATTGATTTATTACACCTCCAGTATTTATTAATTACAAAGTGTATTATTGTTATAGTGTTCTATTTATATAATACAATTTATTGGTTATATTTTCAATATTGTATTTATTAAAAATATTAAACATAGTTACACTCAGAATATAAATATTACTAAGTGTAAATTATGTTATCCACCAAATGATGAAGTAAATAATTTCGAGATTACCAGTACGTTTTATCATTTATCAGAAGTCCAAAAATGTATTGGAACTATTGAAGAGTTAGTTGAAACAGTCACAACAAGCGAATTCTAATTTTGTTAACGGGCGTGTTAGTTTAATAAGACAATAATACCTTATAGGACTTTCAAATAATTGAAGGTCCTATTATTTCTATAAATATCTGTTGGTATAAGGGATAATCATAGGCTATAAAAATATAAATTAATCAAGGGAGGTGAGATGAATTTGGAGATTAAATATAGGAATGTTAATAAAACATTTAAAAGGTTGAAAGTACTGGGATTAGCCTTGATTGCTATTGTTTTTCTTACGTTAGCAGCAGGTTTTGTATATGAATATACGAGTTACAAGAATGTTACAAGCAACTTTCCTCCAGATGGAGAAATGATTGATGTCGGAAACAGAGAGTTACATGTGAATATTAAAGGAGAAAAAACAAATCTTCCACCTGTTGTTATTGAAACAGGATTTGGTTCATGGTCATATGATTGGTCAAACATCCAGAAAGAGCTTTCAAAGCATACCGAAGTAATTACGTATGACCGAGCAGGGTATGGATGGAGTGATCCACATCCAAATGGTTATCGTATCGATACGACGATTGATGATTTAAGTAAGGTTGTAGATTATTCTAATGTTGATACCCCTGTAATATTAGTGGGTCATTCACTTGGAGGCATTTATTCTCGTCTCTTTGCAGATAAGTATCCTGAAAAGGTTTCAGGTTTAATTCTTGTTGATGCACGAAATGAATTTTTGACAGAAAAAGAGACGACATTTAATGATTTTTATTATGAGGGACAAGACTTAACTGTCATTCGTATTTTATCTCAATTTGGATTTGCTCGACTATTTGGGGAGGGAATGATTTCTGATATAATCCCTGATTACCTTTCCTTAGAAAAGTATGTCAATGTTCAATATGACACACCTTTTTTAAGAACATTAAATCAAGAATCTAAACAAGAAAGAACTTTAGATAAATTAGTGGCAGACACTCAACACTTAGATGATAAGCCTTTAACAATTATTACACCGAGTGATATAGATAAAGAAATTCAATCATATGCAATTGAATTAGGGTATTCAGAACAAGAGGCAAGTGATATTGATCAGAACTGGAAAGATTCGCAAAAGAAACTAACTAATATATCCAATAATAGTGAACTTATCTTAGTCCCAAATAGCGGTCACAATATGATGTTTGACCAACCTAATGTAATCATTGAAGCTATTTTGAAAATGGCTGATGACTTATAAACTGTACTAAGAAGTGGTATACATAGATATATGTGCGTAACTCCATTACAGTGTTCTTTAATGGGTTAATAAAAACAGCCGTTTCTTGTGGGAATGGCTGTTTTCATTATTCAATATAAGTATCCGATGGCAGAAAAATTCATTTATTTTTTCTGCGTTTATCACAAAGCTTGGAAAAGGCTTATTATCAATAGATACATTAACCTTCCATAGTCCTTCTTTGTCTACAAAGAATTTTGCTCCGCTTTTGGAATGTTGAATGTCCCATTCGTAAAGCTGAACAGTTTCTTTTGTGTCTTTGTGAGTTGCGATCATTTTGTATTTTTTTTCCATTAATCTCTTTTGAACCATCTAAAAAATAGACAGCATATAGTCTGCCCTCACCAACTGGAAACTCTGGTTCATCAGCTTTTCCATTAACTTTAATTATTCCAAATTTCCCTTTCGTTCCATACAGCGTCATATTATCTTTAGTGAAAGTTTCAGATGATTTCCAGGCTGTTTTTTTGTCATCTTCACTATATCCAAATAGAAGAACACCAATTAGAATGAATAAGATACTTAGTGACCATAAGTTAATCTTTAACATTAAGTACCTCCTGATTATTAAATGACCAATTTTGCTATGTCGTTTGAATATACTTTTGTAAATAAAATTCCATTAAAAAGTAATTTTAACCTTATCTTTTTAAAAGCAACAATTATTACGAAAAGAGCCTTTTGTACACTCTAAGGTCACTTAGAAAATGTGTTTGGACTATGAAGATAACCTTTTCAATGAAAATATGTAATTTCTACCATTGAATTAAGTGTTCTATAAAATCCAGTGTTTATATAATAAACTGATAAGTATTAATATATTTTGAAAGTATTTTCATATTAATTTCAAAGTAATTTAAGGTTAAATAATAAACAGATGATAAGAGGGATTGTAATGGAAAAGAAATTTTCAAAAGAAGTTATCAATAAATTAAAGTACTATGTGTATATTTACTCGGATCCTTCCACTAATGAAATTTTTTATATAGGTAAAGGAATAGGAAATAGATTATTCTCTCATTTGACGGACCCTAATGATACAGAAAAAACAAGACTTATTAAACGTATTCAGAAAAGGGGAGAAGAACCGAAAATAGAAATATTAATCCATGGAATAGAAGATGAACATACTGCATTAAAAGTTGAAGCTGCTATTATTGATGTTATTGGTAAAGATAAATTAACAAACAAAGTTCGTGGTTGGCAAAGTGGGACTTTTGGAAGAGTAGAAGTTAATCAATTGATATCGCATTATGAAAGAGAACAAGCTACTATTATCGAGCCTTCAATTTTAATACGTATAAATCGAATGTTTAGGTATGATATGACAGATATAGAGCTGTATGATTCTACAAGGGGGATATGGAGAATAGGAGATGATAGAGAAAAAGTAGAATATGCTTTCTCTGTTTTTGATGGAATTGTGCATGAAGTGTATAAAGTGATAGCGTGGTTTCCCGCAGGTAGTACATTCAATACAAGAGGAACCCTTGAAAATGAGAAGAGGTGGGAATTTGTTGGGCAAAAAGCTGAAGAATCCATTAGATCTAAATACATTGGAAAGTCTGTAGAACATTACCTTTCTCGGAACCATCAAAGTCCAATTATTTACGTAAATATTAAAGAGAAATAATAAATTTGGTTAATGAAATAATTATAAAAGGGGTTTATTTCCAATTTTTTTAAATGTATGATACGATTTAGTTATCTAAATTTATGAGATTAATGAAAAGATTGGAGAGAGGGAAGTGACAGAAAATAAAAAAATGATCATATGGATACTAATTCCGCTATTCTATGGAATTACATCAAACACTTTTATGCTGATGGTATCTCCAATTTTGAGCCAAATTGTCTTTGCAATCTTTTGGTTCTGGGTCGGAATTAAGTTTTCTAGTTTAAGAGGAAGCAATTTTAAGTATTTCATGTTTGGAAATAGTATTTGGTTACTTTCATTCTTACTCTATTTATGGCAATTTGTACTTATGAATGATGAGAGTAGGAATATGTTTATAGCGATTATTAGTCAATATTATATGCTTTCATTTATATGGTCGGGTGTTAAATTATCATCGTTATTCTCAGATGTATATTATGGAACAACTATAACAATCATCGCTTACCTTTCCATGTTGTTCGTATTTATTGTTGGTTATACTGTCGGCAAGTTAAAAGCGAATTAAATAATCATGTAAAGGTAAAAGAGCAGAAAAACAATCAATCATATCGCTTCTTTTTAAAAATTACATATTTTCGTAAATATGACTTGTTTTATCTAAATTATTTGATAAAATAAATAAAACATAAATGCAATTATTGTATGTGTGACTGGCGAAATGTGGAATACCACAGGGGAGCACATACTTATATAGCCGTTCGCCTGGGCAAAGTATTTGATAGTAACTATCAAATACTTTTTTTATTGCAAAAAGGGGGATTATTGTATGTTAGATAGCTTATGTAATGCTAATGTTAATCAATTGAAGAAGAATTCCTATCCTGGTAGAGGCATAATTGTAGGTTTAAGCCCAAATTCCAAAAAATATTATCAAGTGTATTGGATAATGGGCAGAAGTAGCAATAGTAGGAATAGAATTTTCGTCAATGAAGGTGGGTTTGTTAGAACTGAGGCACATGATAAGAATCAGCTCGAAGACCCAACATTGATTATTTATTATCCTATCAAGTTTTATAATGATATTCATATTGTCTCAAACGGGGACCAGACGGATACGATTTATGATTCATTAATAAATGATGAATCATTTGAATGTGCCCTAAATAAGAGAGAATTCGAACCGGATTTTCCGAATCTTACTCCACGAATATCTGGAATGATTGATTTGAATAATGAGAAAATGGCTTATCAATTATCCATTTTAAAATCGGTTCAAAATGACCCTAATTATTGTATTAGAAATTATTATAATTATGAAAGAGCAGTTCCTGGGGTGGGACATTGTTTGCATACTTATTCTGAGAACGGCAATCCATTACCTTCTTTTGTAGGTGAACCATTTGAAGTAAAGTTATACGATGATATTAAGGATGTAGGAGAGTTTTACTGGAGTGCATTAAATGAAGAAAACAAAATCTCTCTGTTAGTAAAATCAATTGATATTGAAATGAAATCCACTGAATTATTTATTATTAATAGAAATCGATAAAACTCTAGTAGATTATATATTTAATATCTAAGAAGAGCTGAGAGCATGAAGTTACTTTGATTTTCGTGATCTACAGGAATTAACCATCTTCAATTGAAATTTGGCTTTGTTAGAAGATCTCAATACGAGTTATATCCAATTTAGCTGTTTAACTATTGGGTGCTTTAGATAAAAAAGGGAACGTATCAAGACGATATTTTCCTTCCAAAATTGTTTATCAATTAATACTATATTTCATCATTTCGTATCTTATTATTCCTATATGGGTTATATTTAACTTTTTTCACCACAAAAGGTGAATGCGACTTCTAGTATAGATTACGTGCAAGATTGCAATAATGTTTTTTTAAATACTGCAAGAAGTTTTATGTCATAAAAAAGACCCTAAAATTGTCCAAAAAGGCAAATAACTTAAGAGAGGAGCAAATAGATAAAAGATCGTATCTATAGTAATTTTATACTTTTTCTTAATTAAGAAAAATAGCATCAATGTGAAAAAAACAGGAAAAAAAGCAACCGTAGTATAAAAAACACTAGTCGCTAAAGCTTCAGAACTATCAGTTAAAAACATGAAAATAAATAAATATATCCATTCAAAGGCCATGTATATAAAAATACTTTTCCAAAACCACTTAGGTTGTGATTCTTTTACGTTAGACATAAAAATTCCTCCTATTCTATTAATCGTATCTAATCTGATTATATGGTAAATGGTTACAATTATCTATTTTGTTAATTTCCCTCTATAGAAACAAGATTGACAGATTAATAAAACTATTCTTTCTAAAAGGTGTAGGAGAATTTGCTTGAGTAGAAGAGAGTGATGATTAAGTTAGGAGTTCAGAAAGACATTTATCACGTTTCAACTGACGCTAAGACTCCCACTTCAAAACTTTGGAGAATCAACGAAGTTTAAGTGGGAAAACAAGCGTCAGTAATTACCTAATTGGTTCAACTAACCATCAGTGAAGCTTTTTTACTTGCCCTCCATTCTAATCCTTCATTTATTTCTCGTCTTACGATCAATCTCGTAATCCAACTGTCCTGCTACATTAAAATGAATAGTCACCGAGGGAAGTTCATGTTGCAAATTGAATTGATTTGATGACATACAGAAACACACCTTCCGATTAGATTTGTGTCATTCATAGGTATTCCTTGAAGAGAGATAGAATAGCACTTTATTAAATTTTGAAAAAGTCAATTAATTTTAAAAATATTTGCGCTTTAATAAATATTTCGCAAGGTAGACCATGATATAATTTGAAATTATGTTTATATTTAACTATTTATTTAAGGGAGTGATAAAACATAATTTGCTAGTTGAAGATCAAGCTTACTTCAAAGTTTAACGAATAAGTGAACATTGCAAAACTCAACCTGCATTGTACCAAACAAACGAGTAACGTTTAAGTGCTACTCCATCTTTAAAAATAATTCGATTTTAAAGTGCTTTATATATAGACGATGGTGAATGACGACATTACCTCTGATTAGCGTTCATAGCTGCTTTTATTTCTGAAAAAGTTTGAATTAAACCAGCTGATAGGGAAGTTAATTTAATGAAAGAAATGAATCAACATGTGGGGGAGTATACGGTGAAAAAGCGATTATCGTTTATGTTGAAAATTATCTTATTTTTATTACTGATTATGCAAAGTGCGCTACCTTTGTTTGCCTACGCCACTGTGTTGAAAACCGAAACAGCATTACCTGTTATTGAGAAAATATCATTAGGAAATTTCCACTCAGTGGCGTTAGCGAGTGATGGGACGGTGTATACGTGGGGAAGTAACGAGTATGGTCAACTTGGAGACGGTAATATTGGATGGGGAATGGAACAAGTTAGTCCGATAGCGATCTCGATGCCTGGAGGAGTCACGATCGAACAAGTATCGGCAGGAGGCTTTCACACAATAGCGCTAGCAAGTGATGGAACGGTGTATACGTGGGGATATAATGAGTATGGTCAGCTGGGAGACGGGAATAGTGGAGAGGGAACGAATCAATCTAGTCCGACAGCGATCCAGATGCCCAGAGGAGTTAAGTTCGAACAAGTATCGGCAGGGTTTGACCACACAGTGGCGTTAGCAAGTGATGGAAGGGTGTATACGTGGGGAGGAAACGCTTTTGGCCAGTTGGGAGACGGTAATATTGGATGGGGAGTTGATCAATCTAGTCCGACAGCGATCACGATCCCCGGAGGAGCCAAGATCGAACAAGTATCGGCAGGAGGCGATCACACAATAGCGTTAGCAAGTGATGGAACAATATATACGTGGGGGAGAAATAACGATGGTCAGCTAGGAGACGGTAATAGCGGATGGGGAGTTGATCAATCTAGTCCGACAGTGATCCCTATCCCTGGAGGAGCCAAGATCGAACAAATATCGGCAGGATTTGCCCACACCATAGCGTTAGCAAGTGATGGAACGGTATATACGTGGGGGAGAAATAACGATGGTCAGCTAGGAGGCGATAATAGCGGATGGGGAGTTGATCAATCTAGTCCGACAGTGATCCTTATCTCTGGAGGAGCCAAGATCGAACAAGTATCTGCAGGAGGTGCACACACAGTAGCACTAGCAAGTGATGAAACGGTGTATACATGGGGAAGTAATGAGTATGGTCAGTTGGGATACGAAGCTGTGGCTAATCAAGTTAGTCCAACAGCGATCCCGCTCCCCGGAGGAGCTACGATCGAACAAGTATCTGTAGGAGGCGATCACACTATAACGCTAGCAAGTGATGGAACAGTGTATACGTGGGGAAAAAACAGTTTTGGTCAGCTAGGAGATGGGAGTAAGACTGATCAAGCTAGTCCACAAAAAGTTTTATTCTCGGAATATGCGAGTAAACTAGAAACAAAGATAAGTACCTCACAAGCCTTACATGATGATTCAAAAGAAGGAAATTATCGTATAGGATCAAAAGCAACATTCCAAACCGCGATCGATACAGCGCGATCAGTGTTGGATGATGCATCGAATCGAACGCAAGCAGACTTGAGTGCAGCCGTATCAACTTTAGAAACCGTAATATCAATCTTTGAATCAGAAAAGATAGGAGCTGGAGATAAGAATGCACTAGAAACAAAGATAATTGCCGCACAATCTTTACATGATGATTCGAAAGAAGGAAAGTCTGTTGGAGAATATGGTATAGGGTCAAAAGCAACATTCCAAACCGCGATTGATACAGCACAAGCAGTGTTTGATGATGCATCGAATCGAACAATAGCAGGAGTGGATGCAGCCATACTAACTTTAGAAACCGCGATTTCAACCTTTGAATCAGAAATTATAAGAGTAGATAAGAGTGCGCTAGAAACAAAGATAAGTACCGCACAAGTTTTACATGATGATTCGAAAGAAGGAAAGTCTGTTGGAGAATATCGTATAGGGTCAAGAGTAATACTCCAAACCGAGATCGATACAGCGCAATCGGTATTGGATGATGCATCGAATCGAACACAAGAAGAAGTGGATACAGCCGTATCAACTTTAGAAATAGCGATATCAATCTTTGAATCAGAAAAGATAGGATCTAGAAAGAAGTTACCTGATATTGAAAAAATTTCACTTGGATTTGCCCACACAGTGGCGCTAGCAAGTGATGGAACGGTGTATACGTGGGGATTAAACAATTCTGGTCAGCTGGGAGACGGTAGTTTGACTAATCAATCTAGTCCGAAAGCGATCCAGATGCCCAAAGGAGCCAAGATCGAGCAAGTATCGGCTGGAAGTGATCACACAGTAGCGCTAGCAAGTGATGGGACGGTGTATACGTGGGGAGAAAACACTTTTGGCCAGTTGGGAAATGGGGATAGTGGATCTGGAGTTGAACAAGTTAGTCCAATAGCTATTTCGATCCCCGGGGCAGCCAGTATCGAACAAGTAGCAGCAGGAGGAGATCATACAATAGCGCTAGCAAGTGATGGAACGTTGTATACGTGGGGATGTAACTTTGATGGTCAACTGGGAGACGGGGATAGTGGAGAGGGAACTAATCAAGCTAGCCCAATAGCGATTCAGATACCCAAAGGAGCCAAGATCAAACAAGTATCGGCTGGAAGTGATCATACAATAGCGCTAGCAAGTGATGGGACGTTGTATACGTGGGGAGATAACGAGTTTGGCCAGTTGGGAGACGGGAATAATGGATTGAAAGCTATTCAACCTAGTCCGACAGCGATCTCCATCCCTGAAGGAGCTAGTATCAAACAAATAAAGTCAGGGGGAGATCACACAATAGCGTTAACAAGTGATGGAACGTTGTATACGTGGGGAAGAAATGAGTACGGTCAGCTTGGAAACGGGAGAAGTGGTTGGGGATTTTTTGAATCTAGTCCGACAGCGATCCAGATGCCCAGAGGAGCCAAGATCGAACAAATAACTGTAGGGGAAGAACACACAATAGCGTTAGCAAGTGATGGAACAGTGTACACGTGGGGGTTAAACGATTTTGGCCAGCTAGGAAACGGGAATAGCGGAGATTTCATTCGTCAAGCGAATCCAACAGCGATTCATATGCCGATCCTCAAAGGAGTTAGTATTGAACAAGTATCAGTAGGAGGAATTCACACAGCGGCACTAGCAAGTGATGGAACGTTGTATACGTGGGGAAGTAACGATTATGGCCAGTTGGGAAACGGGATTATGGTACCTAGTCAAGCTACTCCACAAAAAGTTTTATTCTCTAATTAGTCGAGAGTGCTAGAAACAGAGATAATGACCGCACAAAACCTCATATGTTTTGTTTTATCATCAACAATGAAAACACCTAAAAGGTCAATCGAAAATGTGATTGACCTTTTAGGTATGATTCGCATAATAGAGATACTTCTCATTTGTTGTTAGCCGAGTCACTTTTCCAACCACAAGTCTCTATATTCTATCCAGCCCAGTGCATTTAAGGAAACGCCTTTTAAGCTGTTATGATGTACGGCATTTTGCCTGTTGTGGTATAAGAATATAACGCTATTCCTGTCCCTGATTATGTTTTCAATATCATTTAATAGTTGAAGGCGTTGTATTTTATTTGATGTTCTTAATGCTTTTGCAATTTGGTCTTCTATTTCTTCGCGATGTTTTTCTCCAATTAGAGAGCCGATAAATGAACCGTTCTCTCTGTATAATCCGATTAGCTCAATTTCAATATTTGTATCAAATACTTCACCAGCTGCAATCAGATCAGCTTGCATCATGACATCCTTTTTTCTTAATTCCTCGATTGGAAATACCGAGATTTCGATGTGTACACCAAGCTTTTCAGCGGCTCTTTTTATCCACTGCGCATTTTCGATATTTGATTGCATTTCATAAATATATAAATGAATCGTTTCTCCAGAGTAACCGCTTCGAGCTAGTTCTTCTTTAGCTTTATTTAGATCGTAGTCGTTCATGTATGTTTCGATTTTGTTGCTAGGCAGGAAGCCACTTGCAGGTTTATGTCTAAATCCACGTAGCTCTTCTATTATTAAGGATCGATTTATCGCATGATGAAATGCTTTGCGAAAATTTGCATTTTGATATGGTGCTTGTTTATGTAAATTGAACACCAAATAGAAAATCTCATTTTCAAACCGATTTAACTCAACAAATTCTTTACCATCTTGCAACGAATTTTTAGGTGCAACTAAGTATTTGAAGTTAAGTGTTTTTAGTCTATGTTCATCTGTTTCGTCAGGCCATATCCATATTTCAATTTGGTCTAGATGAGCTCTTTCTTTGAAATAGTGTTCATTTACTCGTAACAATAGCTTAGATTTGTCGTTTTGTTTAATCGAAAATGGCCCCGTTCCAATCGGCAATGTTGCAAAATCTTCATGTTCATGTAAATCGTTAGGCACAATCGACAATTTGGAGGAAATTAGAACATTTACAAATAGAGAGTTAGGCTCGATAAGTTCAATCTGAATCGCATGATCATGTATACAAGTAATGTTTTTTATACCATTAACCATCCATTGATGCGGTGATTTCGTATCAGGATTTTGTACTCTTCGCAACGTGTAATCCACATCTAGTGATGTCATCGTTTTTCCATGATGAAAACGTATACCCTTGCGTAAATAAAATGTCCACACTTTGTTTGTTTCATCACTTGTCCAATGATGGGCAAGGTGAGGTTCGATCGTTTCTGTATTCGGATTATAGATAACCAATGTGTCAAACAGTTGTTTAACGATATGAACCTCAGTTCGACGCATTGCAAACGCTGGGTCTAGAAACGGTATTGGTCGATAAAATGGGAACCGAAGAATGTCCAATGGCTGTTGTGAAGTTTCTTTTTGATGATAGCCTAGTTGTTGTTCCATCCATTCGGAGAACATTACCCCGCCTTCATTGCTAACATCATATGTATTCAATAAAGAATGTGCGTTATGTAAGTCACCTGATAACACCTTACTTTTAGCAAGCTCAACTAATAAAATGTCTTTCTCTTTTAAAAACATAATTTTAGAAGATATGCCTCTACCTCTGCCAGAAGACCACTTGATCCATTCACGATCTTCCATTTTTTTTATTAAAAGATTTGCATTTCTTTTTGTGCTATATAAAATTTCACTAATTTTCGTTAATTTCACTTCAATCCATTCTCCGTTTTGCTCGTCTGAAAAATGGGTTCGTAATTGCAAGTAATGCTCCTCGACTAACATTATTCACACATCCCAATATGTTTTATTGAAAAATTGATTTTTAATCCTATTAAAAACCTATCAAAAAAAAAGGTGAAAAAACAATATAATTCTTTCAGCTTTCTTTCACCTTAATTCAGTTTAAACTAATAATCAACAACAGAAAGGAGAATGTTATGAGTCTACCTAAACTAAACGAAAACGTATCTATACAACATAAGACCCAACAACAATCACTATGGACGAATAAAAATTTCGTTATTCTTTTCATCACTGGATCAATTATTGCTTTTGGAAGTAAAGTGTATGAATTAGCGCTGCCATTGATTTTATATCATTTAACAGAATCTTCTGTAACGATGTCCACAATGAGGGCTATCGAATTTCTACCTAATTTATTATTAGCGATGTTTATCGGTGTTATCGTCGATCGTGTTAATAAAAAGAGGTGGTCTTTATGGGCTATCTTATTACAAGTTGTTGTGCTTTTTCTGTTATTCATGTTCATTCAAACTGGTTTTGAAAACTTAATCGTTTTCTACATTGCTGGATTCATGTTGATGACTTGTAGTTATGCTTATTTTAATGCAAGGGCAAGTATCGTTAAGCAAGTATTACCGACAGAGCTGTTAACACCTGCTAACGCAGCATTCGCATTTATTACAACATTCATTGGGATAATGGGACCAGCGATAACGGGACTTATTTTATTTTTTTCTGATTTGCATATCGGTTTACTCATTACAGCAATTGCGTTTACAGTTGCATTCTTTTTACTTATGTTATTGGATTCGAACGAAGTTGAAAAAGAGAGGAACACCAATTTTGGTGAGGAATTAAAAGAAGGATGGAAAGAGCTTCGAAATAACAGGCCACTCTGGTTGATTACCATTCTTGTTATTTTTATTAACTCTACAACAGGAATGGTAGATACAATGATTATCTTTTTTGCGAAGGATGAATTACAGCTAAATAGTTCACAATTGGGAATTATCTTATCATGTGCTGGTCTTGGAGGGCTGGTAGGAAGTAGTGTTGTTACATGGATTCGCAGTAAGATAGCGGTCGGTGTGATTCTCGGAGTGACGACATTGTTATCAGGTTTGACATACTTCATTTTGTTTATCGCAAATAACGTTTGGATATTTGGATTCAGTTTATTTTTATACGGACTATTTGGAACGATCTCATCCATTTGCATTTGGTCATATCGTCAAGAAACAACGCCACATCAGTTAATCGGCAGAATTAGCGGGATTACAGGATCGATGTTTAAGATTGGTATGCCGATTGCAATCATTGCATCAGGTTGGATTGCCGAGTGGTATAATCCTTCAGCAGTATTTTTACTCGCTTGTATTTTTAATCTATTAATCTTTCTATGGGTTCGTAAATCACCTTTATGGAAAGTGGTATAACCGTATCCTAAAGACATTCGTTACTGACAAGGGAGAATGTCAGTGGGTGGTACGAGGATAAAGCAATTAACGTTAGTGAATTTATCGAGGCCTAAATTGTAATAGTTGCGGTACATATTAAACACGTATTCTATGTATCGCTCCCTTTTAGCTGAAGAATTTAATTCGAGATAACTCCAATTATGTTCTAATGTATTAGTCATGTTAGTTGAAAAATGAAGATAAATCAATTTACTGAACAGTTTCAACGTACTGTGACAGAAACCCTTCAACAGAATATTATGTAATCATACTCCCTTATGTAGGGGAGCATTGTTGTTCATGTACACAACCCATCAGGAAAACTGTTTTCACATTTGTTTCCGTCATAGATGTTTGTTCCAATTCCACCTTCTGCTAAAATATCAACTCCAATATTATTTTTTGCTTTATTGAATCGAATAACATTTTCCATTGCTCCATTATCAACTAGAATACCAGCTGTCGTATCATCAGTTCCGTTGTTGCGGACGATGTTGGAGTCAATGACGTTTTGATTCTCATTTGACCTTATAAAAATACCATTTGCTTCATTGTTACAAACTAAATTTGATATAATATTATTGTTAATTTCATCTACTTCTATACCGTTTCCTATGTTTTTAAGTGATTTGTTACCGAATATTTTTGACATAGGACAATCGATATTAATCCCTTCATCAAAATTTTCATTAGCAACATTATTAATAATTGTGTTACTTGGTTCACCAATGAAAAAACCTTCTCCTTCATTTTGAAAGCTGCTACATTCAATTACACAATTATTAGAAGATGTAATATTAAATCCATCGAATTGATTGAAAGAGGAAATGCAGTTTGTGAATAAATTAAAATTTTGATCAAGATCTATACCTTGCTGCTTATTAAATTTAGTTTCAATATTAACCAATACATTACTTCCTGATAAAATTTCAACGCCATTATCTTCAAATCCCTGAACTGTAAACCCCTGTAAAATTGTTTGATTCGCATTCAAATCAATCCCATTATCACTAACAGGTGATGGGTTACCCGCAATTACCGTTTTCCCAATCCCACACCCAACTATTTTCAAACGTTCCTTCGTCACATTGAACCCATCAAATGTTCCAGCGAGTATTTGAATACTATCACCAGCAACGGCAGCATCGATTGCTGCTTGTATCGTTGCGAACTCAGTTGGCACAACATGTATCGTCATCTTTACCAACCTCTCCTTAAATTTAGATTTACTAAATTATATGAGTGAAGGAATTTCTTTGCTTGTACTTTGGTTTAAAATAAATGTTTGACTATAGTAGTGCCATAATATTAACGTAATGCGACACAAATATTTCATCAAACATACTCCAAAGTAAGGAGCATTGTTGTTCATGTACACAATCCATCAGGAGAACTGTTTTCACATTTGTTTCCGTTGAATGTGTTATTATTAATAGCATTTCCTTCTGCCTCTATATCAAACTCAACATTATTTTTCACTTTATTAAATCGAATAGTGTTATTCATTGTATCGTCTCGAATTAAAATACCGTCAATTCCGTTATTTCTGACGACGTTTGAGTCGAGGATGTTGTTTTCCCTATTAACATTTACAATAATACCGCATTCTCCATTATTACATACCATATTTCCAATGATGTTGTTATTGTTACTCAAAACTCGTATACCGTCCCCATTATTGTTTAATAATTGGGTATTAATTAAAGTGCTTAAAGTGCTAGTTCCATTTGTAGACAGTGACACACCATCATCTTTATTTTCCTTTATTGTATTGTTTATAAGTTTGTTAAATTGAGCTCGAATTATAATACCAATACTATCATTTTGAATAGATTTACACTTAATAATACAATTGTGTTGAGAGCCAGAACTAACAGAGATACCATCAGAACTATTAAATTGACTTAAGCAGTGTATTAATAAGTTATTAATACCAAATAAATCGATACCGTCAATTCTGTTAAATTTCACCTCAATTTGTTTCACGACATTGTTATTGGAATCTATTTGGACACCAACATCTTCAAATCCTTGAACTGTAAATCCCTTTAATATTGTTTGATTCGCACTTACAACAATACCATCATCGCTTCCCATCGCAGGTGCTCCAGCTATAATCGTCTTGCCAATCCCACAACCAAATATCTTCAATCGTTCCTTATTCACATTAAACCCATCAAATGTACCAGCTAAAATTTGAATACTATCACCAGCAACAGCAGCATCGATTGCTGCTTGAACCGTAGCAAACTCAGTCGGAACAACATGTATTGCCATATTCCACACACCTTTCTCAGATTACAAAGTTACTACATTCTATGAAAGATGGACTTCCTTTGCTTGTACGCTACTTGAGAATGTATCTTTGACTAAGAATTTTTATGTTACTGTTTCTCCGTACTATGACACAAATAGTTCATTGACATCTTATGTATCATACTCCCTTAAGGATGGGAGCATCTCGGTTACGTACATAGATTAGGTGGAGAACTATTTTCACATTTGTTTCCGTCATAGATATTTGTTCCTATCCCACCTTGTGCATTTATATCAACGATAATATTATTTTTTGCTTTGTTAAAATGAATGACATTCTCAGTTGCGCCGTTTTCAACAAAAATGCCCGCGGTTGTATCATCATTTCCGTTGTTACGGACGATGTTGGAGTCAAGGACGTTTTGTTCAGCACCAGTCTGAATGAAAATTCCATTTTCACTATTATCACAAATTAGATTTGTTATGAGAAAATTTTGATCTAGATCTATATTTATTCCATTTGCATTATTTTTTATAGATTTATTATTAAATACTTTCATTTCATCATTATCGATCAAGAATCCGTCTCCACCATTTTCTTTTGAAGAATTGTCCAGAATACAATTTTCTCTTCCTGCCAAACAAAACCCTTCTGTTAAATTTTGTTCTGCTTTACAACGAAGAATAAGATTATCACTAGAATTAATGTCAAATCCTACTTCGTTAAATATGGCAGAAATCTCAATAAGAGCATTATTATCAGCCCCAACTAGAATCCCACAAGTTCTATTCAGAATAACCTCGATTTGTTTTGTTATGGAGTTATTTGATGATAAATTAATGCCATCTGAAAATCCTTGCACTGTAAAACCTTGTAAAATCGTTCCATTTCCATCAATTAATATACCAGTTGATCCCATACCGGGTAATCCAGCAATGATTGTTTTCCCAATTCCACAACCAAAAATCTTTAAATTTGTTTTTGCAAAGGGCACATTAAATCCATCAAACGTACCAGCTAATACTTGAATACTATCCCCATTACTCGCAAAGTCAACTGCATCTTGAATGCTAGGAAAAGCATCAGATGGCACAACATGTATCGCCATTTCCATACACCTCACATTAAATTTGAAGTTACGATATTTTATGAGAAATTGCTTGACTTTGCTTGTACTTCAGTTTGAAATGTATGTTTGACTAAGATTGTCGCAGTTTCCGTCTACTATTCAACAACTAAACTAGAGTGATTATATAATCATATGAAATTTTGTCCTTTCTCTTATCATAGAAATAATGAGTGTGAAACGGTGCTGAAATTTGATATTCTTATGGCATATTTACATATGATATGTTGTGAAAGTTTCACACTTACAAACAATAAAGCTATCACCATGGTATACAGTCTGTTTATATAATTTACTTTTTAATGTGGTCTTATCAACATGTCGTGCAAAACATCCGCGAAGCAAATCTTATTTATCTCTTATTAACTGAATATTGATAAGTGAATAAGTTATTGAACACCAATTGATGTGAAAAATCCTCATAAACCCTTTAGTTGTAAGGTATTAAGAAACTCAAGGCTAGCTGAACAAATCTCTTAGCGTACGTTTTGCGCTTTTTGCTAGTAGCATCCCTATAAAATATAAAAAGACTTATTGACACTCCCCTTAGAGGAAACTGTAATCTTAATTTACAAGGAAAGGAGGTGTGTATATGTTTCGAATAGGCGAATTTTCCAAACTTACGAAAACTACAGTAAAAGCATTAAGGTATTATGATGAAATTGATTTATTAAAACCTGAATTTGTGGATGAGGAAACAAACTATCGTTTTTATACAACAAAACAGTTAGTAGAACTTCACAAAATTCAATCTTTTCGCCAAATTGGTTTATCAATTGATGAAATCAAGCTGATTATATCTGGACACTGTATAGAATTAATTTTGGAAAAACGAAAAAGTGAATTAGAAGATACGATCGCTCAAAGTCATGCACAGCTCTCTAGAATTGAATTTATATTACAAGGGAAAGAGGAGGAGTTAATTATGAATTATCAAGCGATTTTAAAAGAATTACCAGAGTGTATCGTCTATTCAAAGAAGATGACAGTGCCAAGTTATGACTCATATTTCGAGCTCATACCGGCAATTGGACAAGAGATTACTGCTGCAAATCCTGAATTAAAACCTACTGTTCCTGAGTATTGCTTCATCAAGTATCTTGACAATGAATACAAAGATAAAGATATTAATATTGAATTCTGTGAAGCGGTTGAAAAAATGGGTAAAGAAACTGACGATATTAAATTTAGAAAGATTGAAAGCGTACCTGCAGTTTGCGTTATGCACAAGGGAGCATATGCTGGACTTGCAAAGGCATATGCATTTGCTTTTAAGTGGTGTGAAGATAACGGATATGTAATTGTTGATAGTCCACGAGAAAGCTATATTGATGGTATTTGGAATAAAGAAAATGAAGATGAATGGCTTACCGAGTTACAAATTCCTTTGATAAAAAAATAATCTGATTTTGCATTAATGTTGAAACATTCTTGTATCGTCTATTAACAAGGGTAGAAATGCCCTTGTTTTATTTTGCTTTTTTGTAGATTTAGTTCTTTTATTGAACTTTACGAAAGTCTTCATCTATATTTTTCTTTAATTTGCTATAATATTCTTAATTTTATTTTTTAAATTAGATAAGAATGTTGAAGTTTAGTAATTTTCAACATAATGTTTACAGCATTTAAGAGAATGTTCATGCTTTTATAATACAATAAATAAACTTTGTTCTTTTGAATGTATTTCTTACCTTTAAGTACATGTAGTCCAATTAGTATATGTTCAATTATTGGGTTCAGGGAGTTATTATTTGTGCTCTACTCCTGATGCGTTTATCTATGTTGTAAGTAGTGTGAGGGAAGGCAAATAAGCTGATGACAAGGTACTAAACGATCCCTGTTAATCGTATAGCAAGGTTTTGTTTAATCAAAAAATGAAACTACCGTATGTAGAAATTTACATACGGCAGTTTCATTTTTAATAGTGGAGTTTACCAGTGTATTGGTAACGCTTCAAGACCTCTAAAAATTTCGGATCGTCTCCATATTATCTCTTTATCATCGACATCTAGTGAAATATTAGGGAAATGTTCAAGAAGGTGTTGGAATGCAACTTGTCCTTCTAATCGAGCTAAAGGTGCTCCTAAACAAGCATGTATACCATGACCAAAGGCAAGGTGTTTATTTGGGTGCCTTGTAATATCAAGCTCATTAGGGTTTGCAAATTGTAAAGGGTCTCGGTTTGCTGCAGCTAATCCCAAAAACAGAAAATCTCCCTTTTTTATCTCATTTCCATGAAATATAAAATCTTCCCTAGCGTATCTTTCAGTGGCGAATTCTACAGGGTTTGTAAATCGTAACAACTCTTCTATCGCTGTTTTTATATATTCAGGATTCTCTCTTAATTTTTCTAGTTGATCTCGGTGTTGAAGAAGAGCTAACATTCCATTTCCAATTAGATTTACTGTTGTTTCGTGTCCAGCAACAATTAATAAAAGTAGCATGGATAAAAGCTCATTATGAGAGAGCATTTCTCCGTTTTCTTCTACGATGACTAGGCCACTAATGATGTCGTCAGAAGGGACTTTTTTTCTCTTCTCTATAGTCTCTTCTAAATATTGCATAAATTCCTGAATTGAAGACTCGAACTTTTGAACTTCTTCTGCATTATTTGAAATATCAGTAATCATTTTTGACCACACTCGAAATTTATTGCGATCTTCCTTTGGGATGCCCATCATCTCAGAAATTACGGTTACTGGTAGAGGATATGCATAATCATCCAATAAGTCGACATTTTTTTTATCTTTCATCTTTTCTATTAGTTCGATAGAGATTTGTTCAATTCTATTTTTAAGCTCTGATATCATTTTTGGTGTAAACACTTTATGAACAAGAGTTCGTAAGCGTGAATGATCTGGAGGGTCTTTAAATAACATATTGTTGAAAATCAACTCGATATTACTACCGTATTTCCATTCTTTTTTTTCCTCTTCATTTAAATTGTTGATAACGTCTTTTGTCACATATTTGTGGTTAAATAGAGCGAGTACATCTTGATAACGAGTTATCAACCAAGCATTTGCTTTTATATCACCGAGGTAAACATAGAATGGGTGAATAGGGTCATGCTCTCTAAAATATTCTAAAGTTGGATAGGGATTATGTTGATACTCTGAGGAATATAAGTCAAAAACTACTTTTTCCATACTAGCATCTCCTTCTTTCTTAACACCTATTTTCCAATACTTTTAAACTATTCGATTAAATATATGTTAACTCCTTCACAAAATTACCATAATAACGAAAATATAGTTATTTATGTAATATTTTGATATCGATCGCAAACAAGAATCCGACGAAAATATCTACAAAAAGCATTATAATCAATGACTCTACAAAACAATAAACAGTTGTCCCTAAAGTAAACAGCTTTAGGGTTGTTTGACTTATGCAAATGATTTAATGATGATAATATTTGACGAGAATCAAATGAAGATGGGGGATTCTAAAACGATTTGTATTAAATCGTGGTTGTGAAACTACCATAATGTCAATGAAGCTATTATAAATGTTATCGGTGATTACCTTCTCTTAATCATTATGGAAGGATAAGGTAGGAAATATTACAACAGGGAAATAATTAATTTTTACAATATTAAGAACATGAGTCTCATTATTTTAGGTTGAGGCTTTTTATTGAACTTTACTAAAGCTTTTACCAATATTATTCTATGATTTCACAAATTTGTTATAATAACCTTAAATTGGTCTTGTTAATTACAGGACAATATTTGATTTTAGTAAAATCAAAAATAATCATTCTAAAATCTAAGGTCTTCTCGATTGATTATTGATCGTTTTAAAGTTGTGACAGCAATCAATTACGTTTAACGAAGGGGAATACATATGAATTCAATATTAAATCATGTAGTTATGAAAGAAAGTAATTTGAAGAATTTGTTAGATGATATTATAAATAGAAAGGCAAACTTGAGTGAAGAGAATAGATCATTAATCGTACAATCTATGATTGAACATATCGGATCAATAGATGAAGAAACTAGAGAATTGATTTATGCAACATTTTACAGAATCATAATTGAAGAAAAACAGCTCGAACCCGAACTATTAAAAGAACTATTAGAAAAATACTTAAATGACTTATTGTTTAAAGGGATTGGAGAAAACGGAACAGAAACTGTTTTTACAAGGGCATTTACTTCACTACTAATATCACTCATTTTACATAGAGATAACGAAGAAAAATTTCTTTTAGCTAGCTCTGTTTATAAGTTAAAAGAAAAACTAATTCAATACATAAACATGGAAAAAGACTTAAGGGGATATGTACCTGAAAGAGGATGGGCACATAGTATTGCTCATGTAGCAGATGCAATTGATGAACTAGTTAAAAATCATAATATGACACAAGACTCTTTTAGGGAAATTTTGTATCCATTATGGAATAAAATTTTTGCATCTAATAGTGTGTATATTCACAATGAAGACGAAAGGATATTAACACCTATTATCACGATGTTAGATAAAGGGCTAGAAGTACAAGAAATAGTAACGCTTGTGCAAAAAATACCTGAAGTGTTAGAAAGACAAAAGGAGCAACTCGATAATCAAAATTACTATTTCTTATTATTTAACAGCAAGACATTTTTAAAAAGTTTCTATATGAAAGTTAGCAATATTTCAGAATTAGAAACATTAAAAAAGAACATTGAACAATGCTTAAAAGAAATTTGAGGTGAACGATTCCTCATGGCGATATAAGAAAAGTAATCAGTGAAGTAAGCTGCAAGCGATCTCAAAATAACGCTAGCACAACATGAGTTCATTTTTATTAAGAATCAACTGAAGCTAAGACTTCCACTTCAAAACTTAGGGGTATCAACGAAGTTAAGTGGGAGTGGGCTTTAGTGATACCCTTGTAGTATAAGCATCAGTAATAATCTGATAGATTCAACTAACCATAAGTGGAGGATGAAGGAATACCTCCATTTATGGTTATTTCAATTTATTGGATCTCCAAGTATCGGTAAAGAGCAATGTTACAACATATTAGTTAATTGATTATCTCCTTTACCATAATATAAACATTGTCGTATAAGGTGAACTTTTTTATCAGATTTTGAAAGATTTAATCGGTTATAACCTTTTCTTGGTCTATTTGAAATTTTATTTAGGTTCTTATGATAAAATTTTAATTAATGGTTATATTTAACTTTTTAATTGGGGGAGTGGGGTGTATGTGATGAAAAAGCGAATATCATATATGTTGAAAATTATCTTATTTATACTACTGATCTTGCCAATTGCGCTACCTTCGTTTGCCTACGCTACTGTGCCAAAAAACGAAACAGCGTTACCTAATATTGAAAAGATTTCACTTGGCTATGGTCACACAATAGCGTTAGCAAGTGATGGAACGGTGTATACGTGGGGAAGTAACAAAGATGGCCAGCTGGGAGATGGGAATATAGGAACGAATCAAGCTAGTCCGATAGCGATCACAATGCCCGGAGAAGCCAAGATAGAACAAGTAGCTGCAGGACGCAATCACACAATAGCATTAGCAAGCGATGGAACGATGTATGAATGGGGAAGTAATGACTTTGGTCAGCTTGGGGATGGGAATATAGGAACGAATCAAGCTACTCCGACAGCGATTACAATACCCGAAGGAGCCAAGATAGAACAAGTAGCTGCAGGAATCTATCACTCAGTAGCATTAGCAAGCGATGGAACGATGTATACGTGGGGAAGTAACGAAGATGGTCAGCTAGGAGACGAGAATATAGGAACGAATCAAGTTAGCCCAACAGCGATCTCGATGCCTAAAGGGGTCATGATCGAACAAGTAGGGGTAGGAAACTTTCACACAGTAGCGCTAGCGAGTGATGGAACGATGTATGCGTGGGGAAGAAACTATTATGGTCAACTGGGAGACGGAAGTAGCGGAACGAATCAAGCTAGCCCGATAGTGATCCCAATGCCTGAAGGGGTCACGATCGAACAAATAGCAGCAGGAGGCGCTCACACAATAGCACTAGCAAGTGATGGAACGATGTATGCGTGGGGAAGAAACTATTCTGGCCAGCTAGGAGATGGTGATAGCGGATTTGGGGCTGATAAAGCAAGTCCGACAGCGATTACAATGCCGGAAGGAGTTACGATCGAACAAGTAGAAGCTGGTAACATTCACACAATGGCACTAGCAAGTGATGGAACAGTGTATACGTGGGGATTGAACGATGTTGGTCAACTAGGAGACGGAAATATAGGAACGAATCAAGCAAGTCCGACAGCGATCACAATCCCCGAAGGAGCCAAAATCGAACAAGTAGCGGTTGGAGTCTTTCACTCAATAGCATTGGCAAGTGATGGAACGGTATATTCGTGGGGATGGAACTTTTACGGTCAGCTTGGGGACGGAAATATGGGAACGAATCAAGCTACTCCACATAAAGTTGTATTTCTGACAGATGAGAGTGAAGGAATAGCAGTTGGGGAATATGTCGTACAATCAAAAGCAACCTTACAAACAGCAAATTAGAAATACGACTTTAGGGATGGCTCTATTTTTTATTTCACAATAGTGTCCGTATGTTGAAGAAAAAATATTTTTCAGTTTATATGAATTACTTTCTATTAATTTGGTCCCTTATAATAGTTTCACTTTACCAAGGTTCAACTGTCGCTAAGACTCCCACTTCAAAAATTTGGAGAATCAACGAAGTTTAAGTGGGAGGGGCCATGGTCATACCCCTGTGGTATAAGCGTCAGTAATTACCTGATTGGTTCAACTAACCATCAGTGGAGAATGAAGAAATACCTCCACTGATGGAAGTTTCACTTTATTCTTTTATGTGTTCAAAAAGTTAAATTTTCGAATATGAGTGGGAAAATTAGTAGATGCTACCATCATCATGAGTTAAGATTTCCTAGAATTGATTGGATAGTAAAAAAATTCTGATAATAAGAATAATATAGGTGTTATCAATAATAGCGAAACAGATAACTTTCTTTAGATATATTAAATTTATAGAGTAGGGAAGGGAAAAACAATGAAAAAATTCAATGCTGTTCCTCCATCTCCTGAAGTAACTAATTATCTAATAAACGAATACAACCAAAAGGGTAAACCATTAGGCTTTACTTTTAGGCAGTTTTTAGTGGCTCGCGGCTACCAAAATCCAGCACACAATATTCATGGTATGGATGATAGCTCTGTAGGAGTTGCCCATAACGGAGAAGTGAACATGATTTCCACTCCACATACTCCTGTGGTTGGCGATTTACAAGTGATGGTGTTATTAGTAGATTTCCCAGATTTACAAGGGTATCTGCCTAAAGATCATTATGAGGATTTACTTTTCTCTTATAATTCTTATCCGACAGGAAGCATGGCTGATTACTATTATGAAGTCAGCCGAGGAAAAGTACGTGTTCATGGTGAAGTACATGGTTGGCTTAGAATGCCACAAAATTATTCCTACTATACTAACGGAAATTCTGGACTTACTGATATGTTAAATAGAGACTATTATCCAAGAGATGCTAGAGGGCTAGCTGAAGACGCAGTAAAAGAAGCACTTGCTCAAGGAATAGATTTTAGTTCTCAGCTAGACGTCCTTGGAAACGGTACAATCACTTCACTATTTATAGTTCATGCAGGACGAGGTGCTGAAAAACTATTCCCCCCTTTGAGAGGGCAACATATCTGGTCTCATAAGTGGGACATGAAAAAACCACAGATGGTTTCTAATGAACTGTTTGCAAAAACTTACTTAATGGTCCCACAGGAAGCATTATTAGGAGTCTGTGCCCATGAACTCGGACACCTCGCATTTCAGTGGGAAGACTTTTATGACCCTAATGAAGGTAGAGATGGAGATCATTGGGATGGGAATGGTATGTGGGATTTAATGGCAAGTGGTTCATATGCTGGACGGGAAATGCGCCCAGTTCACCCTGCGGGAATTCATAAGCTGCAACATGGATGGGTTGATGTTGAAGAAATTCATGAGACTCGAACGGGTATTGTTTTAGCGCCAATTACACGTTCAGGTGGTAAAGTACTTAAAATTACAGGACCAGGTTATGAAAACGATCAATATTTAATTCTAGAAAATCGTTCTAAAGAAGTATTCGACAGTGAACTTCCCGGTGAAGGGCTGTTGGTATGGAGAATAGATGAATCAGAAGGTATGGAGGGGAGTGCTAGACCTGGAATGTTATTAATTCAAGCTGACGGAAAAAACGATTTACTTGACCCTAATGATCGAAATGCTGGAGATTCAGGTGACCCGTTTCCCGGTACAAGAAATGTAACACAGCTTTCCGATACAGGATCAATTTCTACTTCTTTCCCTGACAAACCTTCTGGAATAACACTCAAGAATATAACCTACCATCCAGACACTAAGAATATAGAGTTTGATGTTACTATTGATTCTTGAAGTCCGTATAATATACCCTATAGTGACACGTGAAATGTTGAACCGTGGATAAATAAGGAAAGGGCATTCCAAGGTATAATGGGATGTCTTTTTGGTTGCAAGATGACCCATTGAAAATAGCGGAGGACAATATTTACATTAATATTGACTCAGAACTCCTTCTATTTAAAGGTGTATCAAGGAATGAGGGTATCTTTTTCCATGTGCAAATGTAAAAATGTTTGAAATTCAGTCTAGTTACGTAAAAGTAGTCGTATCTCATTCTCTATGAAGGTAACTGAAGCAATATATCAATCAGTATTTGAACTGTCGACATTTATAATAGCAGTTGAAAAAAATCTTACAAGCAGTTGGACAAATTCATTCATCTGATTGTAAGATTTTTTAGTTGATTAACCAAGGATAGATAAATATATCTTTCATTGAAAATTTCACTTAATTTCACAGATGTCTTTCACCTATTCAATTGCATATTGAAATGAGTAGATAATATGTGATCAAAGTCAGCTGTTGCGTATTCTTCCTTAGATTTCTTGCCATTTTCAGTAATGATTAGATATTGATCAGAAATTGTAACTCGTCCAGTGGCGTTTGCTAATGTTGTAATTGTTTGTTGAGTAAATTTTGATTCTGGACTTGTTTGATTAAACTCGCAAACATCAGTAAAGAAATCATATTTTCTTGGAGCTGTACTGAAACGATAGTGAGTACTCCATTCATCATTTGCATATTTTTGTAACTCGTAATAAACGCCGTCAGTACGTTGTATTCGATATTTTCCACTAATATCTTCATTTACAGTGCCTGATAGAGGTAGAGGTGAGCGAACTAAATCCCCACCGCCAACATCAACTAAATAATCAATGCCATCAATTGTTACGATGTTTGCTAAATGAGTGTTTGCTCGATACCATCCACCTTTACCATTGGAAAAAGTAGTCGAAATCATTTTCACATCATAGCCCAAGTTGTTTAATAACCAATTAAACAATCCGTTTATCTCATAACAAAACCCTCCTCTGTGATTCATTACGATTTTTTTATAGATATTTTCTAAATCAAGTTTGATAGGCACCTTATTCACGACATCTAAATTTTCGAAAGGAACTGTATATAAGTGTTGAGTGATTAAATTTCTCAAATCTTCTAGTTTATTTCCAGTGAGTGAGTTTGAATTTATTCTTTGTAAATATTTAATTATATCCATTTTGAATCCCCCTTTAAGTATCTGACTTTATTGTACAGAATAGTTAATTGGATGAAATCGTAGATAATCTTGAGTTTTTTCTACGGATTTTGATTTAGAAAATAAGAAATTATCTACGTCTATAGTCTTAGAGAAAAGCATAGGGGGTGAAACGGAATTGATTTTTTTTCAAAACCATCAATTGTAAAATGACTCAAAACAGTGTTGTAGAGTAAATGGATATGAATTTGCTGTTGATTCGTTACTTTTCTTGTCCTGAATTACAAACAGTCATTAAAGGTTGTTGTATTCGTGTTTTCTCATTTCGTTTCATGATGGCTAATTTTGTTAAAATGATGCCAACGAGTGTGAAAATAACATATAACATACTCATACCGTACCCACCGATTCTTTCACCAACAATAATGCCGAGTGCACCAAATAATTTCCCGATTTCATATACAAGTCTATTAAATGCCATATAAGCACCCCGACGAGAGTCGTCAACGATGTCAGCGAGAATAGATTGTCTAGTTGGCACATACATTAATTCTCCAATTGATAGAACAATGACTGCAATGATTAACCCGATTGTGTAATTTGAAAAGGCAAGAAAGCCATACCCAAGTCCGAATAACAAAAATCCAATATACATGATTGGTTGTTCTTGTTTATTTCTTATCCATTTCACGATAACAGATGTAAATAGCACGATTATTAATGTATTTTCTACAGTTAATAAGCTTAATAATTTTATGCCATCTAATGTGAATTCAATGTTTCCAACAACTGATATAACTCGTGGAACAATTTCTTCTTCTAGCCTTATCGCAATAAAGTTGTTCCGCTGAAATTCAATTGCCAAAATAGCGATTCCACCGAGTGTAAACAAGACAAACGGAATATCTCGTATAACAGTTTGATAGCTTTTAACAATAGGTTTAAGTCCGTACGGTTTTGTTATTTGTTCAGAACGGGAGACAGTGTACGATTCTGTTATGAGTGAAACGGTCATCCACAACGTGACTAACGACAAGATAAACAATCCAATTAATAGTTCAAAAAGGTGTGTTTTGAATAACAGTCCACCGATTATTAAGCCTAGCATTACTGATAAATTGTTAGCCCAGTAGTTAATGGAATACATGAACGCTCGTGTTTCTTTCGTACTAACATCGATCAACATTGCTTCTGAAGCAGGGAATATAAAACCAGCAGATACCGCCATGATCAATAACATGAAAAATGTAATCCATGGGGATGTAATCAGTGGAGAGTTAAAGGTAATCATTCCAAGGAAGGCAAACACATGCATATATTCACCGATAACCATCATTTTCTTTCTACCGACCATATCAGCGAAATAACCTCCGTATAGACTGGCGATAAATTGAACGAATACTTGAATCATTAGTAATATCCCTGCGTAAGTAGCGTTTAATTCTTTTGTAAAATAAATCGCCATAAATGGGAAAATCATTGAACTGATGGCCTTACTTAAAAATGACGTATAAATTCTAATGCGAATATTTGGGTGTAGCTCTTTAAACATTTTGACATCCTCCTTTGTTATCATTTTGTAGTTCAATTATGCTTTGTGCTAAAAGAGGAAAAAAGGGTACAATATTATTCAAAAAGACGCCTTTTTAAAAAAGAAGAATGTGAACCCTTACTTGGATGTTGTGTGATTGAATGCATTTCTTATAATCACATTTTGAGATTAGGAGAATGATAATGAAGGATCTTGATTATTACAAAATGAGAGCGTGTTTTTACGATAAAGAAGTAGAAAAAACTGTTTCATTTAAGTTTAAAGAGCTTGAGCAAATATGGTTTTATAACCGGAAAAACATCCAAAATAAAATAAAAAAATATGAAAAAGAAGGGAAATATTCTTATTTTCCAGGTAGAGGTAGGGGGAATGCATCTCGCATCATTTATAAACATTCATTCAAACAAGAAATAGAAAATGCGGTATTAGATTGTATTAAACATAATAATCTAGAGGACATTATCAAATTACTTCAATTGCCGATACCGAAAATGTGGATTTCAAAAGCATCAAAAGAAATGAAAACGTTATTTGGTACTCAATCTACTAGTGAATCGAAAGAAGTATTACGTACAGTCATTAAGAAGAAAATGTCAACACTTGATCCACTGTTATCTTCAATCAATCAAGAAGCGTATTTCATACAGCAACTAGGTAGTACGCTCGTTACGTTTAACAAAGAAACAAACTCCGTTCAACCACACATCGCTCATCATTGGAAAGTCAATGATGATTGTACGTCATGGACATTTTATTTAAGAAAATCCGTTCATTTTCATCACGAACGGATTTTAACAAGTGAGGATGTCAAACATACACTGCAAAGATTTATAAGTGAATCTTCACCACATCGATGGTTAGTTGCTGATATTGAGTCGATTGAATGTGTTTCACCTTATATCGTTACGATCCATCTCAATCAATCTAACCGCTTTTTTATTCGTTATATGGGATCATATAACTTCTCCATTTTGCCTAAGGATGAACCTTTAGTTGAAAATAAGTGGATTGGAACAGGACCGTTCCAATTGAAAAAGCATACAGATTCAATGATCGTTCTTGAAGCCTTTGATCATTATTTTTTAGAACGACCGATTTTAGATGAAATCGAATTTTATTTTGTACCTGATGAGATGGAAGAGCAAATGACAATTCAAATAAGAGGAGAAGAGAAAGGTGAGGGTAAGGTACAAAAGCAAGATGTTACGGCAGCATTTCGCTTTCTAGCTTTTAATTTTCGACGTGCTTCAATTATCCAGAACGATTATTTTCGAAAGGCAATCTATCATTTATTAAATATGAATAAAATGTGGGGAAATCTTGGTCGTGACAATCTAATTGAATCATCAAGTTATTTTCCATGGAAATCAAATCCTCAAAAAAAGGATAAAAGCCTTGTAAAGGAATTAATAGCTAAATCAGGCTATCAAGGTGAGTTGCTTACTATTTATACGAAAGATTCTACTAATTCGAGAGAAGAAGCTGAGTGGTTCGTGGAAGAAGCTCGCTCAGTTGGCATCCATCTTCGTTGTGAGTTGTTTAATATGGAAAATTTTTATTCAACAAAAATCGATGAAGAAGCTGATTTAATATTTATGAATGAGGTTTCCTCAACAGATATGCACATATCATTTTTACATACGTTTTATAATGAAGCTTTAATATTCAGGAGATTTATTGATGATATACATATCAAATATATAGATAATTGTCTAGAATCCTTTAAGCGTGAAATAGACCCAACTATCCGAGAAGGTTGGATAGATGAAATCGAAAAGTATTTACGCGAGGAATTTCTAATTATATATATGTACCATCCTATAAGTAGCCGTTCTTTTTCTCAAACGATTCAAGATACAAAGTTTGATGAATTTGGAATGGATGACTTTAGGAAAACATGGATTGAATAAGTCTGTAAGATGCACTAAGGGGAAACGATTTCAATGAGTTTTCCCTTATTATTTTGCAGCCATTATTAATGATAATGTTTATTTTTAAAATTTTTTTGGAATTTTCCATAGCTCTTTTCACTTTTAACGCTATATACAATATGAATGGAAATTTAATAGTGAGGAGCGAATTTCAATGACAGTAACAGAAGTAAGGAAGTTGAAGCGGGTCGTTGTGAAGGAAGAGTTAGTTGCCTTAACGCAAGATGTTCGAATGGCGATTCTGTTGAATCAAATGATTTATTGGTCAGAGCGAGTAAAGGATGCCAAGTCATATCTAATGGAAGAGCGACAACGGAAAGAAAATGAAGACAAGGAAGAACGAACGAGTGGTTGGATCTATAAGAAGGCATCCGAATTAGTTGAAGAAACAATGTTAGGCATTTCTGAGACGACCGTCCATCGTCTGCTCGATAAGTTGATTCAACACGATTGGCTTGATGTTCGCACGAATCCACTGTATGGATGGGATCGAACGAAGCAATATCGCGTGAATTTACTTCAAATTGAGGAGGATTTACATACATTAGGTTATTCATTACAAGGATATCTATTTGAGCAGTCGAACGCTCAGACTGAACTTGTGAAAACACAACCTGAATCCTCGAACATGCAATCTGATAATTCGAATCATCGTAATGAATCATCGGGTATTCAACATGAACGAGCAATACCAGAGATTACTTCAGAGATTACAACTAGAGAAGATAACGAGAAAGTAGAACAAGAAACACACATAGATACACATTCAACTCAAGCGCAACAAAGTGAGTACATGATACAAACTATAGAGGATAGATACATTCAGCTCCGTGGCAAAGGGTTATACTTAAGTGCAAAAGATATGACAGACATGTATGAAATCTGCAATAGCGACATTTCACACGAACAAGTAATTGAATGGATGGAACAATGTTTTGCCAATTATCAGCCTCGTTATACAGGTGATCGAATCGCTTCATTCGCATATGTGAAACAGTACATTTTACAACAAGCATATGTGCAAAAATCACGTCAAGATGCAAAAACGAATGCCCAATCGATTACGATTCACACAAAACCACGAACGAAAACAAGTTACCCTACACACAAAGAACGTTTGCCAGAGTGGTTCGATGAGCATAAACAAGAATGTGAAAATAAGCAACAGACTGAATCAGCTCCAAAGAAGTATTCAAAGCTTGAAGCAGAGATGAAGAAAAAGTATAAATCGAGAAGTGAGAAAGGGAGGAAAGGGTAATCTAATGATGTTTTTGAGTAGCGATCAAGTATTTGGACAATGATCTTTATTGATTCAGTTTCTATATGCAAGTTAAGAAAAGGGTAGATGAAGAGTAGATATATTGAAACTTTCATCAGAGTGTTTTTTCTTCATCCCCTCTACTAATCAGTTGAGATGTGAGTAATACGACTTATGTAATGTCGAAACAGTGAAGCAATTCGACACGACCATTATTCTTAAATTCGACAAGTGCTAGGTTAGATATTGTTTGGTTAAAAGATGGTGATTTCTCGGCGTAATCTACTTTGAACTTATCGAAATGCTCGTTTGATAAATCTCCCATTGCCAAACTGATATGAGGTACCCAATTTTCAGGTGTATAAAGTTCGAATATATCATTACATTTATCATCTAATAAACGATTAATTTCTTTATGTAATTCAAGCAATGCGTTCGTTTTAATTACGTTTAAAAAAACGACTTTTGCTGGGGATTCAAAGTATCCAAAGCCATCTACAATAATTTCAAAAGGTCTAATTCTCTCACAAAGATTAACTAATTCAACCTTTAATGCTTCTACATCTGAACACTCCCCACCTTGAAATCCTAAATTGGGGTGGTCAAAAGATTGTACGCCTACTGAATGATATTCTTCCTTAAAAACATCCCAATAATGCAATACTTCTTTTTTTTCTTGACCTGATAACAATGAAGCTATACCAACCCTAATAGCCATTTAATCGATCCTTTCTCTAAAAAAGACTCTGTATATATAATACCATAAAAAGTAAATTATTCTTGTCAAACTCAAAATCGACATTCTATAAGAATGGAGCCTTATATAAAATAGACAATGTTGTGAAAGTGAATCTTACTAATAATAAAAATCGAATTAAAAAAAATATCTTTGGAAGATAATGTATCTTATACAATTATTTATATATGTATTAATTTAATCGCAAATCTATATTTTCCTTCGCGATAGATAAACTACTAAATGTGAAAAGAAGGAGGATATATGATGAATACAAACAGTGTAACAGTTCAAAAAGAAGCAGGTTTTGCGAATGTGTATATTGAGCATGGCGAAGTGAATTTACTTACAAATGAGCTTATTGTCGAATTGATACAGGTGATAGCAGAATTGAATCAAGATGAAAACAATCGCGTTGTTATCTTCCGTTCAAAAAATGAACATTTCTTTAGTGCGCATTTAGACATAACTGTAATAAACCGAAGGGAAGAAGGAGTAACGGGAACAGCAAACTTTATGCAAATGATTGAAGATGTGAGAAATATGAATGCCGTTACATTTGCTATCGTTGACGGGGCTGCCAGAGGTGGTGGAAACGAATTTGTTATGGCTTGTGATATAGCATATGGTACAGAAAATGCTGTATTTGCTCAGCCTGAGTTAAACATAAATATTCCACCTGGTGGACAAGGATCTGTCCAAGCTGCACGACGTTTAGGTCGAACAAAAGCTTTAGAGTTTTTGTTGACGGGTGCAGACATGGATGCACAAACAGCAGAACGCTTTGGGCTCATTACACGTTATGTTCCATCAAAAGATATTGAACAGAAAATTCAACAAGTTGTACCACCATTAACATTCCTTGCACAGCGAGATCTTGACATGATTAAGGAAATTGTAGACTTGGCAATCGTAGATGAAGTATCCGCAATTAAGCTAGAACAACAAAGGTTTATTGAACGAGAAGCAGAAGATAAAACTCAATACTTAATAGAAAAATTATTAAAGCATGGAGGACAAACATCCAGAGAAATTAAGATGTCAGAGCTTTTAGCTGATGTTGCTGCTGATGTTATGCAGGAGATGGAAAGTATGAATAAGCAGTAAATAAGTGATGAATAAGGGAATTAGGGTTGATAGACGTAGTTTTACAGGCTTGTGAGCGCTTCAAAGCAATGTCGATGGATTATATATTATATTAGGGTGAAAAATAGTTGCTTTGTAAAACCTATTTAATGTTGTGAAATTAAAGGCAAGTGAATGTAATCTTCTATGTTATATAATAGCGTCTTGTCATAACGTCACACATAATAATATTTAATGAGCTATGAACGAATAAGTTGATGTTTAAAAAAAATATGGGACTAAAGGTGAACTATTCACCTGTAGGATTTCGGAATAATTAATGAAAGTAAACATCAAGTAACCAAGAATGAAACAAATTTTGTTTTATTCTTGGTTACTTAGCATTCATTCTTTATCCATCTATTCTGTGTCGCAGTTTCACCGTACTGTTACATAAATATTATTAACTCCTTATGTATTATACTCCCTCAAGGATGGGAGTATAGGTTGTTACATACAAATTGAAGGAGGCGAACTGACTTCACATTTATTGCCATCAAATGTGTTTACAGATACCGCATTTTCTTCTCGAATATCAAAAGCAAAGTTGTTTTTTGCTTTGTTAAATCGAATCGTATTATTCATTGCACCACTTTCAACACTGATACCAGCAGTGAAAGCTTGATTGCCATTGTTTCGTGCGATGTTGGAGTCGATGCAATTGTTGAACACATTATCATCTACTAAAATACCAGATTCAATGTTATTACACAGGAGATTTCCTATGAGGGTATTTTGGTCGTTTACAACAAGAATCCCTAATTGTCCATTGTTCAATGATTTGTTATTAAAGAGAATTTGATTAGGTGCATCAATTTCAAAGCCATCTCTATCATTCTTTCTAGAAATGTTATTAATCAATTTATTGTTTTCATCATCTATACGAAACCCATCAGATATATTTTGCGAACTTTCACAACGAATCAAACAATTATGAAGTCCATCTATAGTGATTCCTCTAAATCCACTAAAGAAAGTGCTGCAATTTGTAAGAAAGTTATTATTATTGTTTATTTTTATAGCATCTTGTCCAGAGAATTTTACTTCAATTTCCTTTAGTGTATTGTGAGTTGAATTAATCTCTATACCAATGATAGGGAAATTTTGAACAGTCAAGCTTTGTAATATCGTTTGATTCATATTCACATTAATTCCGTTAAAACTAGCAGGGGCAGGATTACCTGCAATAATCGTTTTCCCAATTCCACAACCGAATATCTTTAAGTTCTCAACATCAACATTAAAACCATCAAACGTCCCAGCCAATATTTGAATACTATCCCCCGATGAAGATGCAGTAATGGCATCTTGAACAGTTGGGAATTCAGTAGGCACAATTCGAATTGTCATATTTCACACATCTCCCATAAAATTTAGAGTTACTATATGTTATGAAAGATGGACTTACGTTGCTTGTACTTCATAGGGAAATGTATGTATGACTATGGGAGTGTTAACTCTTCAGTATATCCGTACCGTATGAGTTGTCTATCGCACAAAGCCATTCACCTTGTGGACTTTTCTTAAACACATATGTTGCTCGCCTATCCAATGAAAATTTACTGTCATTTTTATCAGTTTCAAGAAAGGTTTGAGATATAACTAGGACAGTGTCACCAGCTTCTAAAACAATCATTTCTCCTTGTGTTGGAACAAGATTGTTATTGAAATGTTCCGCAATTTTTATAAATGCTATTTTAATTTCTTCTCACCTCTTGCAATCGTACCTGATTTTATAACAAAATTGCATCATCCGTATAGTAATTCACAAGCGTATCAAAATCTTCCGCTTTTATTGCAAGATCACAATTTATAATAGACTCCTTTCATTCATGTTCCACAATATCTCTACCTTTCTCTTAGTTATGTAATAAATATATACTTCCTCTGTGGCTACTATCCTTTTTTCAGCCATCCTACACCTGTAGTTCAAAATGTGTTAGCTAGGATGGAGAATTTGTTAAAAAGAATTATAGTGTGCTTAATATTTCAAAAAATAATATAAATTTCATAAATTAACTAAATTAACCTATAAGATAACGTGCATATCCACTATAATCAGATATGTATAATATAACGTTTAGAAAAAGGAGAGGTATTATGTCTTTAAGAAAGGTGTTTTTTGGAGTTTTTCTTTCGATTTTTTTATTTATTACATCTTCGACTACTTATGCTGAAGAAATAAACTTAAAAATTGACGGAGTTGCTATTCCATCTGATGTGAAATCGGAAATTAAAAAAGGTCGTACAATGGTGCCAATACGTGTTATTAGTGAAAATTTGGGAGCAATTGTTGATTGGTCTGATTCTAAAGTTACTCTTACAAAAGGAGATATGAAAGTCATATTAGATCTGAAAAGCACTACTGCGGAGAAAAATGGTGAACAAATACGTCTTGATGTAAAACCATACAAAAAAAATGATCGCATTATGGTTCCACTTCGCTTTATCGCAGAGACGTTTGGAAGTGAAGTAAGTTTCAGTAATTACACAGTCACAATCGATACAGAACCACTATATATAGATGGGGTACAAGTAAAAGCATTTCGATACGAATTTTGGATGACTATGGGCAGCAAAGTACAGCAAAGTGAGGGGAATGCATTTAACACAGCATTCTATGATATTTTTATGGAAAATAAAGGAGTAGAAGTTGAAGCTCCTGAAGATGATTTAATCGAGGCTGGTATTGACAGTCCTCTGTCCTATTCAAGTGGAAGTCAGTATGATTTTTTAGATCAAGAAGGTAATAGCATAAAGCGTTTTAAGATTTATTATTTAAGTATCAATGTTCCAAATGAATTAGGAGAAGGGTATCCAGAATACTTACTTTATGACGCTGTTGGAGATAAATGGTATACATTCAATGGTAATGCGGAAGAATCCATTTGGCAGTTAATTGATACCGCCACAAGGAACGGTTTCATGAAGACTATTAGTAATACTGTTGTATAAAAAAATAATGTGCTGGTTTAATTAGGGTACAACAAGGGTTATAAGAGTATCTTCTCTTTCATTCTTTTGTACTCTTTTTTTATTATTATTGAAGAAGTTGGTACTGTTAGTATTTTTCTGAATTTCATAGTAAATCTCCATTGGAGTGTCTTACTGATTTTAATGAGGAAAACCCTGACGAGAAAAGGGAAATCTTATTTCAATAAAGGGTGTGATTTTAACGGAGACGAAGCTAAAGGATATATATCATAAATGGGAAGATAAACTTGATATACAAACGTGCCATTCATATGTATATACTACAGGTACAGCACGAGTTACCTCCATGTCCAAAGCGCTCAACGTTATTTTGTTTGAATGCTTTTTATGTTAAATGACTATTGTTAACCGAATGTACGTTCTTGTATAATAGATGTAAATTGAGCATACAAACGTTAAGGCGGTGTTCAACTAATTATTCGAGGAGGAATTGAACTATGACTTCAGAAAGCCATGTTCTCACGCAAAAACAAATATCAGAATCATTTTCTAATGGTAATTTTGAAACTACTTTTCCATTTCTAGCAAATACAATCGAATGGAATATCGTAGGTGACAAAACCTTAGTAGGTAGAGAAGCTGTAATAGAAGAATGCAAGCAAACTTCAAATTATTTCAAAACAATAACAACTAAATTTACTACATTGAATGTAATTTCCGAAAAAAATTGCGTTGCAGTAAATGGAACAGCTGAATTTATTCGTAATGGTGAACAATTATCTTTTGTTTCAGCCTGTGATCTCTATATATTTAATGATAAAAATGAACTACAAAGAATTGATTCTTATTGTATCAAATAAATATAAATAAACTTACACATGGCAACAATATGAGATGGGAATCAAGCAGGATAATATTACCTATACATCGTGAGCGAATTAATCAACATCGTAAAGAGCTTTTAAAACGAGAAAAGCTCATCCTTGACGAGCAGCAAGTTACTGAGTTTGCTCAAATTATTGCTGAATAGGTTTATCAAAATAAGGAGTTGAAAATACAGGTATTTCACCCAGTTCGTTAGATTCACATTATCAGTTAATGTACATAGATCGGAATGGTAATGTCATGAGCGAATCTGAACTAGAAGCGTTTTTTACGTTACATCCAGATCAAAGAGGATTAGAGTTCGAAAAGGTGTATATTTGTGGATTTTGTTTATTCACCGAGTAGCTTTATCAATGAAATAACAAAGCGCATAATTTAATATGGTACCTGTAGTTAGGACACTTGAAAGAGAGTGTTTTACCTATAGGTATTTTTCATTTAAAATTATTAACTACACATTCCAAATATTTGAAAAATGTTAAAAATAAGAAGTGGAGTTCCTAAAAACGGTAATGTCAGCGACTCTGACACTACTTTTATTATAGGTGACACCGTTTAACGCTAAGTCTTTTTATAAAATCTTATTAAAATAAAAGCAAAGGAGGATATATTATGACTACAATTGCAGAAAAAATAAAATCAAGACGTATCGACAAAGATTTAACTCAACAAGCATTCGCAGATTTATTAAATGTTTCGAGGTCAACAGTTTCAAATTGGGAGACTAATAGAAATTATCCTGACTTGGACACATTAGTTAAAATAAGTGATTTACTAGATATTTCTCTTGATAATTTACTTAGGGAAGAAGAAAAAATGGTAAATGAAATCACAAATGAAGTGAAAAAAAGCAGCAAAAGGAAATGGATATTACGTGTAGTAGTACCATTATTTATCCTTAGTTTAGTGATAACAACACACTTTGTAATTCAAGATGTAAGTGCTGTACGGGACGTGCTTTTCCCTAAGGAAATGGTATTGGTTGAAGTGGATAATGAAGCAAGTCAATGGAATACAATTTACGTTGAAGATAAAGACTATTTTATATTCAATACTATTTTTTGGGATAAAGAAATTATAAATGATGGAAATAATGAAAAAAATATTATTTTCCGAGTTAAAGATTCGAAAGGTAGTATTGTGAAAGATAATATAGAAATTCCTAGTGGTACTAGTATTATTTTGAAAGAGTTAGAGAGGGGAGAAAAGTATTTTTTCGAAATGAAAGGTGCTGCTGGTAGATATTTTATTAGTTTCTCATAATGTTTGATGAAATATTTTAACTTGAGTGTTTTATCACGTTTCAACTGACGCTAGAGAATCTACGAAGTTTAAATGGGAGAGGATCTTAGTCATACCCTTGAGGTAGTATGCGTCAGTAATTACCTGATTGTTTCAACTAACCATCAGTGGGTGATGGAGAAAAACCCCCACTGATGGAAGATTCACTTTATTGGAGAATGTTATGTAAGGTTGAAATAGCTAAATTTTATTAGGATGTCATGGTAATGGGTAAAAACGATAGTAGAAAGATAATAAATGATATTATAAATATTACGTGGCATCAAGACGTTCAGCGATCATAAGCATGATATGTTAAAAATGCTTTGACAAAAATACCTTATACTCTAGAATATGCTAAACATATATTAAGGAGATGAATATGAAAATAGACCGTATGCTGACAATCATTGTTATTTTACTTAATAGAAGTCGAATATCAGCAAAAGAACTTGCGGAAAAGTTTGAAGTTTCAGTTCGAACGATTTACAGAGACATTGAATCTATTAATATGGCTGGTATTCCAATAATATCATACCCTGGGAATAATGGCGGTTTTGGTATTAGGGAGAATTATAAATTAAATCATCAGTTGCTTACACTAAACAATTTGTGTTCCATTCTTTCAGTGCTTAAAGGTGTTAGCTCAACATTTGAGGATGTTGAGCTTGAATCATCCATAGAAAAACTGCGAAATATTATTCCACAGGATAAAACTCATCATCTTGACCTGCATATGGAGCAAATCATAATTGGTATGCAGCCTTGGGCATACACCTCAAAACAAAAAGAGCTGGTCAAAAACATTCGGAATGCTATTACTCAATCACTATTGATTACAATTATATATAGAAACTATGCAAACGAAACGAGTACAAGGCAGATAGAACCGATGTCATTAATCTTTAAAGGTTATACATGGTACCTGTTTGGCTATTGTCACTTAAAAACAGATTTCAGGGTATTCAGGATTTCACGCATTATTGATTTGCAGGTTGAAGATGTACGATTCGAGCGTAGGGAAAAGTCATATCAAGAAATTGAAGAGGCATCAAAGGATCAGGTATCTTTAACTAGCATTACATTAAAATTCGTACCCCAGGTGAGGTCCCGAGTTGAAGATATTTTTGACAAAGAAAATATAGAAATTCTGAACACAGGTGAACTGATTGTGACTGCACAATTTCCAGAGAAGGAATGGTATTTCGGATTGATATTCAGTTTTGGCGAACACGTCGAAGTGTTAGGTCCTGAAAGGGTACGCCAAGCTGTTGCATCTAGAATAAAGTCGATGCATGAAAAATATCAATAAAATTATTTTTTCAAACCTGACATGCTAGTGTCACACCACTTTGCTACTATGCTAACTGTAACAGTCTTTTAGTACAGTTAGTATAGGAGGAAATATGATGATAAATAAAACTGATTTTCCAAAGCTTAGCCTTATTTCAGTCAACGGTGTGGAACTTGAAGTCTTTGAAGCAGGTCGACAAAATTTAGGAAAACCTATTGTACTCTGTCATGGCTGGCCAGAGCATGCCTTTTCTTGGCGCTATCAGGTACCTGCCCTTGTCGACGCAGGCTACCATGTTATCGTCCCAAACCAACGGGGTTATGGCAACTCATCCCGTCCGACTGAAGTAACCGATTATGACATCGAACACTTGTCGGGTGATCTCATCGCACTTCTCGATCACTACGGATACGAAGACGCTACCTTTGTCGGTCATGATTGGGGTTCAATGGTCGTTTGGGGGCTGACCTTATTGCATCCAAACCGTGTAAATAAAGTGATAAATCTGAGTTTGCCTTACCAAGAGCGCGGAGAAAGACCATGGATCAAGTTCATGGAAGAAATATTTGGAGGAGACTACTATTTTGTTCACTTCAATCGACAGCCGGGTGTCGCAGATGCCGTATTAGAAGAAAATACATTCCAATTCCTTCGCAACTTGTACCGAAAGAATGAGCCATTCAGAGAGCCTCAGCCAGGTATGGCGATGATTAATCTTGCCAGAGCAGAAACACCGCTCGGTGAACCAATAATGAGCGACAGCGAACTGGCCGTTTTTGTCTCTTCCTTCGAATCATCAGGGTTCACGGGGAGTATAAATTGGTATAGAAACCTTGACCGCAACTGGCACTTATTGGCGAACGTGAACCCAATCATCCAACAGCCTGCACTTATGATCTATGGCGACCGGGATGTGATCCCGAAGTCTGAAAAACTAACAGAGTTCGTGCCCAATGTGGAAGTGGTCAGTTTGGATTGCGGTCATTGGATTCAGCAAGAAAAGCCGGAAGAAACAAACCAAGCGATTTTGAAATGGCTGGAACAATGGGAGATGTAATTTTTTTCAACAACCAAGAAGAGTTTAACGATTGGTTAGAAGAACATCATGCTGAAGCTAGTGAAATTTGGGTGGGCTATTTCAGGGTAAGTACAGGGCGTGAAAGCCTTACTTGGCCTGCATCAGTAGATGCCGCTCTTTGTTTTGGGTGGATTGACGGTATACGAAAAACCATTGATAAACAAACCTATAAGATTCGCTTTACTCCGCGCAAAGTAAATAGTGTATGGAGTGCTGTGAACGTAAAGAAGGTAAAAGCACTAATACAGCTTGGAAAGATGAGACCAGAAGGAATGCATGCCTTTAACAACAGAACCGATGCACAAGGCTATTCCTCTGAACAAAGAAACGTGGAACTTGCCAAAGAATATGAGGAACAAATCAAGGCAAATCAAACAGCATGGCTATTCTTCACTAATTTAGCACCATCCTATAAAAGAGATTCTATCTGGTGGGTAATGAGCGCCAAGAAAGAAGAAACACGATTAAGAAGGCTTGGAATATTGATCGCTTCATCTGAAGAAGGGATAAAAATTCCAACATTGCAAAAAAACAATGAAAACATTACAGAATAAGGTAACATAAATAACAAAGGAATCGTTAAAAGGATTTTGAGTACTGCGTTAGGGAGCCCTAAATAAATAGTATTGTTCAGTCGGCAAAAAGAAATAGCCATAACTCTCATTATATAAATGAGAATTATGGCTTTTTATATGATTTAGAATCTACCAAGCGATTTGAAGCAATTTTTTCAGAAATTGATATTGATCCACTTATCTATATTCTCTAAGAATTGTACCAAATAGAGTCATTGCTTACTTTCTACCTCTTCGTCTCCTTCTTTTTTTCATAAAAGGTTTTTGCTTTATGTCTGTTACCACATGTTTCCATTCGGCACCATCTTCTTTTTCCATTTTTAGAATAATCCACAAAATGAAGGATACACTTTTTATTTTCACATTTCCGTATTCGTTCTGGTTTGACCTCTGTAATCGTTTGAATGATTGATTTTGAGATTTTCAATAAAACATCATCTTGCTTAGTTTTCCCTATCACTACCATTTGGATTTCTGGATCAATATTAATGCTTACGTTTACTGATAAATGGGCTACAAAATCTTGAAATTGTTGATAAGCTGATTTCTTCGTTTTTTGAATCGTCCCATTATTTTTAAGTTCATTTAGGATGAGAAAACAAAGTTTGCGTAAATTTTTTAATCCATCTATCATTTTTGTATTTACAAGGGATATGTCCTTATCTTTTATTAAGTGATTTTGTTTCAACCATTCTATTGTCCATTCCTTAGTAGCTAATAAATCTACTTCATTTTCGTTTTCTATTAATATTGTGTTTGTTAGATTAATCCAGTAGGAACCACCACTTAAAACAGATGTTAAATTCATCGAAATCACCTCAACTCAAATTATAACCTTTAAAAATACTCTTTACTAGTTATATGATGATGTAATATTGCATAATTATAACCATCAAAAATTAATATTAATGGTTATGAAAAAGAGGGATGTTTAGTCATTTAATTTTTATTAATAAAAAATATGAGGTGATTTTATTTATGTCTATTCAATACAAATTTGTAGAAATTGAAAAAGTAAACATTTTTTATCGCGAAGCTGGGAACAAAAATCATCCTACAATTTTATTACTTCATGGATTTCCGTCTTCATCGCACATGTATCGAAACTTATTACCTGAGCTATCAGATGAATATTATGTGGTCGCGCCTGATTTACCTGGTTTTGGAAATAGTGATCAACCATCGATTTCGAATTTTGAATATTCTTTTGAACACTTTGCTCAAATGATCAATCAATTTCTAACGCAACTCGAAATTGATCAATTTCATTTATATGTGCATGACTATGGAGCTCCTGTTGGATTTATATTAGCAACAAAAATTCCTGAGCGTATCTTATCGATCATTTCACAAAATGGTAACGCGTATGAGGAGGGTTTACTTTCTGCCTGGGATTCCATTCGTGCTTATTGGAAACATCCCTCTGAAGAAAATAAAAACAATTTAGAAGGTTTATTAGATGTGGAATTCACAAAACATCAGTATATTAATGGAACTCGTAGTCCCGAGTCAATTAGTCCAGATTCATGGAATATGGATCAATACAATTTAAATAAATCAGGAAACAAGGAGATACAGATTACATTATTTTATGATTATCGAAATAATTTAAAAAAGTACTCTTTATTTCATGAATACTTCAGAAATTTTCAACCACCAGTATTAATAGCATGGGGTAAAAATGATTTATTTTTTGGTCCTCAAGGAGCATATGCTTTTGAAAATGATCTTAAGAATGTTGAAGTACACTTACTAGATACGGGGCATTTTCCATTAGAGGAAGATTTAGAAACGAGTTCGAAGTTAATAAAACAATTTTTGAGCAATTTGTGAAAATAAATCTAAAAAAAATCAATAAGAAAAATAGCGAACGAAAAAACGTAGCTTGGTTCGGTTATAAAGCACACTTAGCTGTTGATACACAGAACCAATATATCCTTCAAACGTTGATGTCATCGGCAAGTTTAAGTGATGGAAAAGGAGCTATTCCATTATTAAAAGAGATACATGAGACACTTCATTTACCCATTCGTTATGGAATATTAAATGCTGGATATGATTTTAAGTCGATTTATCAACAACTACACAACATGAATGCTCAAGGTATTTTCGCTTATAACCTTTGCGTTGAGCAAGAAGTTGAAGGAGTTGGCGGAAATTTCGCTCCAACCTGCGTTCGTGAATGTTCTTATCAATATGAAGTTTACTTTATCACATTTCAACTAATGCTAAGACTTCCTCTTCAAAACTTAGGGAAATCAACGGAGTTTAAGTGGATAGGGCCTTCGTTATACCCTAGTGGTAACAAGCGTCAGTAATTACCTGATTGGTTCAACTAACTATCAGTGGAGGATGAAGAAAAACCTTCACTGATAGAAGTTTCACTTTACACACTATCGATAAACCTTCCAAACCAATACAGTGATGTTGCAACTAGCATTAATAACAATGTTAGCGATATTGTCAGGATGCTCATAACCATCGTTCTGAAATTCTTCACACCACCAAGCCCAATCACGGCAAACAAGAGAGTGAGAGTTGAAGAGATTAAGAGTATGGTAAGCGGATTAACTTCGATAGATCCAATTGAGATGTTGCTGTCAAATCCCTTAGATGTGATAAAGAAAAAGATACCTACACATATAAGGGAGCAAAAAAATGAATATGTGTTAATATGTCCGAGCCAATTTCTTTTTTGTATGTGCAACAGATTCTTCACCTCTACTAGCAATTATTTTCGTTCACTACCGAATCCACATGTTTCTCTTTCTTCATAATAATACTTAGCTGATTAAGTATGTAAAGGTTACGAAGCTTCATCAGCGCTTTCTTCTGGTACAATTTCTTCTCCAACAGTTTCATTCACACTTTCTTCTGTCTTTTCAGCACCACTTTCGACTTCTTCCAGTTCTTCGTTCTTTGCTTCTTCAATTTCTGGTTCTTCATATTGCAAAACGACCATTACTTTTCGTTTTAGCTTATTTTCTAGCACAGTTTCAATCGTTTTTATAAATTGATCATCAAGAATAGAGCCACCATCGATATTAAGCTCAACTAAATAAGTACCTGTTCCACGTTGATATTGAAACATAAAATCTTCAAGTGACGTACCTTCGAATAATACTAGCTTCTCAGTTACGACTTGTTCAATGACCTCTTCTGGTGTACCTGTTTGGATGACTTCAACTATTTTTTCTTCAGGTTTTGGTAATAATGACTGAAACGCATTTGTCGAACTTTCATTACTTACTTTTTGAACGAGTGTCACGTCAGCTTGCAGTTTTACTGGTGATGCTAATTTATATTCCAAACTATTTTCTAGCTTGCGAATATCTTCTGGATAAATAACTCGTTCAGTATTTAGCTCTGTATTTATCGCATACTCTTTATCGTCTTTGCTAAATTCAACTGACACAATTTTCGATTCAGGTGAAAGAACTGTTAATCCTTCTTCCAATGCGTTCCGAATCGTTTTCTCTGTTCGATCTGCTTCGATAGAATTAGCCATAAATATGACTAAAGGGATACAAATTAATACGAGTAATGTAAATGGATAAATGATATTATTTGTTGCTAGTCTACTAAACAATGTTTTGCGATCTTCATTAACAGAAATGTTCAAGTAATTTGATAGAGTTGGGTTCGTAAACCCAGCAATTTTAAATATAATGATTCCGATTACAATAATCGCTACCATATTTGCGAGAAAAAGTAGTAGGGCACCTGCGGCATACTGAAATTCTTGTTTTGCGATTGAAATTCCAACAACACATAATGGTGGCATTAAAGCTGTAGCGATCGCGACCCCAGGTAATGTTGCGCCTGAGCGATAACAGATGGCATACGTCCCAGCAGCACCAGAAGCTAATGCAATAATTAAATCAATTAATGTAGGCTCTGTTCTAGCAAGAATTTCTGGCGTTAAATCTGATACGGGTAGTAATAGGGTTAATAGAGCTGATAAAATGACAGCAATGGATGCACCGATAAATTCTGCTTTTATCGTCACTCTCAATAGTTTGTTATTCCCGTTTATTAATGCTAATGCGCTACCGAGAATCGGATTCATAAGCGGAGCAATTAACATAGCACCGATAATGACAGCTGTACTATTTGATAATAAGCCGTAAGTTGCGACTGAGCATGACAACACAACCATGACGTAATAATACGTATCAGGTTTCGCTTCTTTTCTAATGCTCTTAATAATTTGATTTCTATCATTTGCAGATAATGTTCGCTTATGTGTTTTTACATCATTTACATGAGAAATATCTGGCGATTCATTCACTCTTTGTTCCATATTATTTCTTCCAATCTAGTATATTTTGAGGTGTTTACATGAATTATACATCTACACGTGCTAGATTAGAAGATTTTTGAAAATATGCAAATGATTCATAATGATTCAATGATCTAGGGGTAAAACAATCGTACCGATAATAGGAAAATGCTACAATAATGAAAATAGACTTTCAAACGTTAGGAGAAGGAGGAGTGATTTTATGGAACAACCACCTATTATAGAAGTAAAAAAGTTAGTGAAGACTTATGGAGATTTCACCGCTGTTAACGGAGTGGATTTTTCTGTACATAAAGGTGAAGTGTTCGGCTTGTTAGGTCCGAATGGTGCAGGAAAATCGACAACGATGGAGATGTTAGTCGGTCTTCGCAAACCTGATGGCGGAACAGCAACAATTGCAAGCTTTGACATAAAAAAAGAAATGAAAAAAGTGAAAAATGTGATTGGTGTTCAATTACAATCTACTTCACTGTTCGAGTTATTAACAGTAGAGGAAATTATACAGCTTTATGCGAGCTTTTACACAACTAACGTTTCCATCCCAACATTAATTGATGAAATGCTCTTAACCGAAAAGAAAAAAGACAGAGTGAAATCCTTATCTGGAGGGCAAAAGCAGAGACTCGCAATTGCATTAGCATTGATTCATGATCCACAAATCTTGTTTCTTGATGAACCAACGACTGGTCTTGACCCACAAGCAAGAAGAACATTATGGGACATTATCCTACGGTTAAAAGAAAGAGGAAAATCGATTGTTCTGTCTACTCATTACATGGATGAAGCACATGTATTATGTGACAGAATTGCTATTATGGATCGCGGACAATTAATCGCTTTAGATACACCACTAAACTTAGTGAAAAGCCTTCAATCAGATAGCGCAGTTGAATTTCGCCTTGAAAATAAAGATTACACAGATTTTGAGCATATTGAAGGAGTCAAACAAGTAAGTAAGCGAGAAGATGTATTCGTACTATATACCGATCATTTGCAGCGCACGCTCACAAGCCTCATCGAGACAGCATCAAATCAGCATCTAGAATTAGTAGACTTGCAAACGAGAACAGCAACATTAGAAGATGTGTTTATCCATATGACTGGAAGGAGTTTGAGAGAAGCATGAAGGCTTATTGGCAGTTAACGTTAGCACAGCTTCGTATATTTGCACGAAATCGGCAAGTGTTGTTTTGGACATTATTTTTTCCAGTATTCCTTATGCTCATGCTCGGCTCTTTCCTCGGTTCGGGCAATGGTATCTCCCTTTCAATCGCTATAATAGATGAAGAAAATTCTAAGCAAAGTAGTGAATTTATTTCTGTTTTCGAAGATAATGAAGCGGTTCAATTAGAGCAAGATCTTACAGAAGAAGAAGCGTTATCACTGTTGAATACAGGTGATCTACAGCTCGTTGTTATCGTTCCAAAGGGCTTTGCAAATAGTGTTACTCAAGTAAATGCAGATGAATCAGTTTTAAAAATTCCTGTTTATTATAATGAAACAAACTTTGCTGTATCCCAAATTGGTTTAACGCTTGTTGATAGTGTTGTTGATGGCATTAGTAAACAAATGGTAGACTACCACCCTGTCGTCGTTACTGAAGCAAAAGGGGTAGAAGCGTTAGATCTTCAATATATCGATTTTCTCGTGCCAGGTATTGTTGCAATGATGATTATGAGTAACAACATGAACGGTGTGGCTGGACAAATTTCTGCGTGGAGAGAACGTGGCATTTTACGGAGAATGCAAGGAACAACATTAAAGGCTTCTACATTTATTGCCGGACAAATTACAGCAAGATTATTATTGAATGGTTTACAAGCGATGATCGTATTGCTTATCGGGAATCTCGTTTTCGATGTTCAAGTAAGTGGATCTTGGCTTACACTTACGTTATTTGTCATCTTAGGAACACTCGCATTTATGGCGATTGGTTTTATTATAGCTGGTATCGCCAAAACACCAGAAAGTGCTGCCCCAATAGCTGGCTTTCTATCATTCCCAATGCTGTTTTTAGGAGGCGTATTTTTTCCTATCAATAATATGCCAGATTTCCTACAGCCAGTTGTGAAATTATTACCGATTTCACACTTAAGTACAGCATTACGTGAAGTCATGAATGTAGGAGCTTCGCTAAGTACGATGTGGCTTGAAGCCGTTATTTTAATTGGCTGGTTAATTGGCGCATTTATCGTGGCAAGCTTTACATTTAAGTGGGAGTAATTTTATTTTTGAATTTGATTGATACAACAAACAGCCGATGTATATCAGAAATGATTATACATCGGCTTTGTTTTACAACTCAACCTAGTAACTTCTCTTCGTTAAGAATGGACGTTACGATATGTGATGAGGAATTTTCAAACAAAGAAAAATAGTTGAGTGGTGTTCGCCTCGGAAAAAGCTTCTTTTGAATTTGTTTAGCGGAGAGCCCTTTTTCGTGAAGTGCTAGCACTTTGCCTTGAACTTCCTCCAAGTAGGCAAGCTTCAACGCCAGTTTCTCTTTTCCATTTTCACTCATGCCTGTGTGAGCGCAAAACATTGTTGAAAAATCGTAAGTCAAAATCTTTCGTATCGATTTGATTAAGATCGGAACAGATTCAAACGCAAACATTGATTTTGGATGTGACGTTAAATATAGGTCACCGCTGAATAACCAGCCCGTTTCTTTATTAAATAAAACAACATGGTCGTGAGCATGACCCGGAGTATGAACAACTTCAAATGTATGTTTCTCTGTTTCTATCGTTTTGGGAATTGCCTCAGGTGTAAAAGAACTGCTGCTTCCCCAAAACAATCTTCTATATAACGGAATATGTTTGACATGTATACAGTCCTCTATCCCCGTTTCATGAATATACATCGGGACTTCAAAGTTCTCTTGTATCCATTTTGACGTTCCAGTATGATCCTCGTGGTGGTGAGTATGGACAACTTGTGTGAAGGGGATTGTTTTTAAATGCTTTTTTAATTCATCTTCATTGTTGCTAGGACCCGTATCAATAAGTAGACCATCAACAAAATACAGATAGTTTTTTAATTTTACATTCATAAAAGATACCGTTGATTGAACCATTTTTACGCCTTCATGTTCAAATTGTGCAAGCACCTTTTTCATTCCTTTCCCATCAATCTTTTTATAGAGGGTGTTCAAAAAGTTCAGGAAAAATGACTGTCGAATACCTGCGTTGGCTTGCTTTTCCGCTCCTCATGTACCCTGCAAATGTACACTGCGGTGCTCCAACCTTCTCCGCCTTGCTCTTCTCCGTCCTTTTAGTCCTCCTTTTTGAATATGTTCTAATAGTATAATTTATTTTTGTGTAAAATTACAGCAATTTTTAGAAAAATTAGAATTTAAGTTAGTCTATATGTTGTATCTTGTTGCAGACAAGAGGGGAATGTTATATTAATCAAATTTCTTGAATGATCATGTGAACATCATAGTATTTAAGAATTAATTTTAATTAGGAAGTGACCACGAGGGGATAGGTTGTGGAGCTAGACATATATAAACGTAGTTTAGTGAATGGTACTTTGATCAAATTGTATACTTACCTTTATTGAAAAACAAAAAACACCTTATTTCTCAGACTAGACTGACCTAGTCATAAACGAGAAATAAGGTTATTTTATTTATAATTAGAGGTTTCATTTTATAAACTATCGATAAACCTTCCAAACAACAACAGAGATGTGGTAATCAGCATTAATAACAAAGTTACTTATATTGTCAGCATCCTCACCATTGCTGTTCTGAAACTTTTCACACTACCAAGCCCTAGCACGCCAAATATGACTATGATGATTGAAAGAATCAAAGGGATTGTAAGTGGATGAATATCGATAGCTTCAAAAGAGCCACCGTTTAATGGATTAAATGCTATAAGTAAAAAGAAACTAACACATATAAGGGAGCTAACAAATGAATAAGTATTAAAAAGTTTGATCCAATTTCTTTCACGCTTATGCATTGGCTTCTTCTCCTTTACAAGCTGTTATCTTCGTTCATTTACCAAAATAACATTTGATAGTGGGTGCCATCTGTTTTGACTCGATGTGAATTCGTTGAAGTTTGGTAATAGATCCATTCTCCAACAACGTCAAAGCCTTGTATGGAGAAGCCTTTCGTAATGTGTGTCAATGATGTACCGTCATTTTTCATTTTATAAATATTATCCCATGAGACGAAATAAATCCAATCACCATGTACTTTGAAGTCGTCCATCACATAAAAATAATACTCATCGAATGGTGAATTTATTTTTTGTTTGTTTTGTCCATTTAGGTCCATCGTATATAACTCAATTGAAACGGATTGACTACTATCGCCCATCATTTCTTCAGGAAAACGGATATAGTAGACTTTATCGCCAACAATTTGCATCGAAACCGCAAGTTCCTCTGTATTGATCGCCTCAAGTTGTGAGCCATCAGTGTTCATACGATAGATGTTGCTGCATTTTTTACTGTAACCACAATCTTTCTTAATTAAAAGGTAGATTTGATCATTGACGACTTGAATATGGGAAGGTTCACTTTTCATGTCGTCTGCGACATCTGCTAGGTCATCGTAGCCTTCATACAATTTCTGTTTGTTTGTCCCATTTGTTTTTGCTTTATATAAAGTAACCTTCCAATCTGAATAATTGTAAGACGTATAATAGAGTGAGTCACCTGCAACGACCAAATCAACTATTTGATTATCTTGGATAATAGTTTGACGTTGAGTGCCGTCTGTTTTCATTTTCTTAATCGGATTCTTACTACCGAACGTACCCATCCCATTCGGAACGATGTAATAAATCCAGTCATTCTCAATGTTCAAATCAGTAGTCGGTTCGTTCGCAAGCACCTCTCGATTGGTTTCATCATCATATTGAAATTTGGTTAAGGTACCACCGCGATTGAAACCGTCATTATAATAGACGTACTCTCCTTGTAATAAAACAGTTCCAGGACCATTCGTATTAATCATGTTCGTTACGGATTCTTGCTCTTCATTTTGTGGAGAGAGTGTTGTGATCATCTGCTCGAATTGCTCCTGATTCGGTTTGATGTCATATTTTTCATCATCGATAACGATCAGTCCGTCATACCATGTGATCTTCTTTTGTAACGATTCTACAGTCGCACGTAATGGTACATATGTTTGTCCTTGAATGACTTGTGGTGCTGTATCGAGATCAATGATTTCGCCATTCACAATCATGAAGGCAAACCCGACATTCAATTGAATCAACGTGTTCTCTTTTTTTATCGCTAATGAATTGCCTTCTTCTGCCCATATGATCTCTGCACCCATTTCTTCAGAAATAAAATCAACAGGTACGAGCGTATGACCATCCTTCTTCACAGGTGTTACATCCGCGTTATCTGGATCAATTTGTGTTAGCACACCGTTCACATATGTATTAGGACTATCAAGATATAAGATTAACGATTCATCCATGTTGAGTAACGAACCTTCTTCTGCTTGTACCGACAAACTACCTAAACTGAAAAAGAATAGAAAAAGAAAGCTGAATAATACCTTAAGATACTTCAACAACATCACTCCTTACATAAGTCATTATAATTTCATATTATCTAATAGATCGTGGGAGTATGATATGTTTCATCTCAACTGGTGCAAATATTTCATTTTATGATGGTTCGTTAACAAAGTCTTATTGTGAGATGATGGCGTATTTTTTACTGTGACTACAGACTTATTTTCTCTACGGAAATGGTAGAATCCTTTCGTTGAATGAGAGTAATTTTGAAATTAATGAAAAGATAGAAATGAAGGGTGTAGATGTAAGGTGATAAAAAAGAATTTTTTGGAAATTATATGTTAAAATATAAAAATATGAAATTCGACTAATGAGGTAGTATGTGCAACAAGAGACTGTTGAATGATTTTAAATTGTTTGGAGCGGAGGATGTGAAGTAGTGGGGAAAAATATCGTATTATTAGATCTTGTTTTTTATGTGATTTTACCATTGATTTGTTGGAATGGTTTGCGTGAAAGCATTGGTGATTATTATGCAATGCTAGCTTCTTCTGTCCCAGCTATTATCTATAGTCTGTATCGCTTTTACGAAGTTAAAAGAATAAATATTACTGGATTATATATCATCATTATATTAGTGATTGGTACTCTAATCGATGTATTAGCAGGTTCTGCTATGCAGTTGCTATGGAATAATGTTTATTATAGTCTAGCTCTTTGCACGTTTTTCTTAATGACGATTTTGATAAAAAAACCAATGGCTCTGTACTTCGCTTTAGATTTTGTAGAGCTACAAGGTGACGACCGTGTATTGAGCAAACATCTTTTCTATCAAAAAACGATATTTATACTTTTTCAGTTCGTAACCTTATTGTTTGCACTTAGAAGTGGCCTTTTGGCAGCGATAAAAGTTTGGTTAATCTCTGAATATGGTGTAGAGGCTTTTGATAAGGGGATAATTGTGAAGCAAACGATTAGTTGGCTTATCACGGCATTAACCGTAATCGGTTTCTTGTATATAAAGAAGGTAATTAATGATAACCCTGATTTATTAAATAAAGCTGAAAAGAACAATACGGTAGACATGAAAAGTTAGAAAAAGAGCTATAACATTCTTAGGTGTTTTGCAAAAACCACTAATAATTTTTAAAAACTTCAAAATTCAATTATAAAACAGGAGCGAGAAATGAGACGTTATTTAATGACGGTTGTTTTAATTTTGTTAGTGGGCTGTACAGTGAAAAATCAATTAACTTTAGAAGAAGAGGTAAGACAACACGTTGAAAATTACTTGTTTGCCGTTGAAACAGATGATGTTACATCGATAATCGAATATGCAGATGATTTAAGGTCTCCTGATAAAGAAGAACAAGAGAAAGAATACTTAGAAATTTCATTGAGTGAAGAAGTTTTCGAAACTTAAATAGTAGAGTTAAAAGAAATAAGTGAGATGAATTTCGAAGTAACAATTGAAGCTGTACTTGAAGGGGAAATAATTGAGTTTATTTTTCCTGTTGAAAAGCAATCAGAAGGTTGGAAAATTATAGTTGGTCAAAATTATTGAATAAACTGCCGAGAATATCCATCTAAAAAGGATTTTATCAACTTAACAATGTTAGGGATTGATTCGTATCTTATAATTACAAAATATGTTTTTATAGAAAAATAGAATAAAAGGTGGAATAGCTTTGGCTTTATTTATATCAATTATTTTATCAATTTTGTTAGGTTTTCTATTGTTTGTCATGGGTCCAATAGTTGGTGGTATTCTAGCTTTTGGTATCATTGTCGGTTGTTTGTTTAGAGGGTTGTCCCTTTTAAATGATATTCATAAACGAATTTCAAAAGTGACGCCAAAGCCAGATAGAGCAAGAGAGGCTTATGAAAACTACTTGAAAGAGAAAGAAGCGGAAGAGCAGGGGTAGAAGATTTTACAGCATATGAGTTGGGGAGAGCATTTATGTTAACCACTATTTTTTATCTAATTTCCATAATACTAGTTCTTATACTGTTCTTTGCATATAACGTAACAGTGAAAGAAGCTATAAATAAGTATGAGAGGAAAATTAAGCTTCAAGAAATGGAAATTGAACGCCTGAAATATGAGTTGAAAGAGGGGAAGCTAGGTGAAGTATAAGTTTTCAGATATGGAACAAGTGCTTTAAGAATTTGCAATGGAATATGATTTTGATTCATGGGATACGATTTTGTATCAAAATAGAGGTTCTGATAATGTTTATAAAATAAAATTATATGGCGAGGACGGGAAAAAACTTGCAACTAAAACAATCATACAGAATGAAGCTGATGAATCCATAGACATAATAGATAATGAATTACGCACTTTCTGCGCTGTTATTCACAGTAATTGCATGAAAGCAATAATTTCAAAGAACTGCGAACGAGTGCCAGCAATTGGCGCTCTTTTTTTAGACGGGTAACTTTCACTAAAAGTAAAAGGAAAATGTATTTTCTGTTGGGAAAAATGTAAGTTTTTTATATATTTTCTATTTACAAACTATTAATCTATAATTATACTTAAATGGTATATTTTATATTTTTTTTGAAAGGAGAGAATATCATGATGAAAAAAAGCTTTAAATTACTATTCGCAATTATGCTACTTTTTAGTGCTTATTCGGAATTTTCAGCAAGTGCTGCAGAAAATCCGAGAACAATTCGTGGGCATAAAGACTATTTTTCACCAGCTGGAATCCCATCTGAAGACTGGTTTTGTAGAGACCATGATGGATACGAGTATTGCGGAATGTTACAATTAAATTCTGTAAAACAGATAAGTATTGATCATTATATAGCTTATTATGCAGGCGATGGTTATATTACAGGAGTAGCTGATTAACTTATTATCCTTTTTTTGCTATTCTTTGCAATAGTTCTATGAAGCTACGATTTCAAAGCATTATAGAAACTAACAAATTAGAGTGACAATATTTCTTTCTCTATATTTTAAAAAAAGTTAATAAAAATACAAATCCATAGACTTTATTAAGGTCTGTGGATTTGTATTTATTTTTAGATTAAATTATTCAATAGAAGTCACTTTCTCTAATATAGGTTCAACCATAGCACTGTCAATCCATATCCTCATCATATAGAATTTCTTGAATTGGTTGTAGCTTGGAGAAAAGGGTAAAGGTGTCGGCTCATAACCTATAAAGTGTGAATTCAAATAAGGTTTTAACTTTTCTTTATCAAATCTTTCATTACACAAGTATATTTTTTCAATATTTTTTAGTGCTTGTGTTAACAAATTATTCTCTTCTCTATATCTTCCTTGTTTGTGATAAACATCTGCTAAAGTGATAAGATTTTTTATAAAACTATCGTCATATTCTACAGATTTTTCTAGATAGTACAACACTTCATCTTCTGAAACTTTGTCGCCCCATGTTTTCGCTAAATAACAAAGTGATTTAATTTGTGTGTCATTTTCTGATTCCAGACATTTGTCCAATAAGTTTTCAGTGTTCGAATCTACATAACCTCTATGCAAATAATGGATGAAAGCTAAAAAGAGCAATGCTTCCGAATTTTTCGGATCATAAGATAAAACCTGTCTCATACATTCTAAACTTTTCCAAAAATCAACTTCCGGTACTTCTAATACCACAGATGCTAATTCAAACCACAAATCTGTGTTTTGAGGTTCTAATACTAGCTGCCTATCTAATAACTCTTCAGCTTTTAGTATTTTTTGTCTAGTAGTAAACTGCTGTGAGGTATAAATTTTATCTAGATTCTCTCTTATAGAATACATACATATCCCTTCTTTTCTACTATATTATTCATTATTGTGAAGCTGACCATATTAAATTGTCAACGTCTCTTTTTGAATGACCAGGAAAAGCATTAAAACTTTTTAGTTCTCCATCTTGAACATGAAATCTAATTTCCAACGGCTTATTAGTTCTTCCGTAAACTGTACGAATTGTAGTGTCTCCACCATTCTTCACACTATTAAGTTCATCAACACGAATTATATCCTCATTTAAGTATTCCATTAAATCATCTAAATCACCGTAATCTTTAAATCTATCATTTACGTTAATTTTTAGAATGAAGGGAAAATAATTCATTCAACTGAAGATGTTATTGAAGTTATTGATTTAGGTTTAGAAATGAATCTATCAATTAAAGACATTACAACTAATAGAGAACAACTACAAATACAAGATGATATGGAAATTATTCAAGTCGATGAAAGTAATGAAGCTAATGAAGAACTAATAAATGAACAGATTAACTATATTGCAAATACGCCAATAGAAATCGAATTCCCTCAAAAGAAAAGGAAAGCTCCTATTCAAGCTGTAGGTCTTACTAAAAACGGGAATATGAGTGTTGCTGATGATGCAATAGTCGTTGGATGGTACAAGACGGCAGCAAAAAACACTTACCTTAATTACTGTAAATGAATATGACAAACAAGATATCACGTTTCAACTGACACTAAGCCTCTCCCACCTCAAAACTTGAAAAATCAACGAAGTATAAGTGGGAGAGGACCTTGATTATAACGTTGTAGTAGTAAGCGTCAGTAAATACTTTATTGGTTCAACTAACCATCAGTGGGGGATAGAGAAATACCCCCGCTGATGGAAGTTTCACTTTATTCAATGCATTACGAGTTTGCTTCAATGTATAAATTAATTTCGTTTCCTTCTACTTCAAAACTTTTCATATTTGGCTTACTTTCAAAACGAATCGAATTAATAATGAGATTTTTTTGGACTAATTCATCAAATTTTATTAATACTGCATGAAGCCAAGAGTCAGCTTGAACATAAAGATCTACTCGTAAGTCAACTGGAAGATCTAAATCCTTTCTATATGTTTGAACAGCACGAACAAATTCTCTTACTAATCCTTCTTCTTTTAACGCTTGTGTCAACCTGGTATCTAATAGTGTCAAGAAATTACTACCTTCTAATAATTCGAAACCATGCTTGCCTTTTTTCTCAATAAGTACGTCATCCATTGTAAGAGTGACAGTTTCGCCTGAATTTAAAGGTAATTGAATTGTTGTATCTTCAAGGAATTTTTCCTTCTCTGTATCGTTTAATTTTTCAACTTTATTTTTAACTTCACTAACGTATTTGCCTAATTTTGGCCCGACTACAGCAAAATTTAATTTGAGTTCAACCTCAAATAAATCTTGATAATTCATCCTAAATTCAACTTCCTTAATGTTCATTTCATCTTTAATAATAGACGAATACTTTTCCAATTGAGATTTAGTGGATGCTTCTGCCGGAATTACGACCAATTGAGCTAAAGGTTGTTTGGTTTTTATTCCTACAGTGTTTCTAAGGGATCTTGTTAGCTCTATTATTTGCAAAACTGCATCCATATCTTTTTCTAATTGTTCATCAATTAGCGTTTCAACTGGTTGAGGATAGTCCGATACATGCACGCTATCTTTCACTAAGTTTGAGTAAATGTCTTCTGTGACAAATGGAGTATAAGGAGCCATAAGCTGTGACAGCTTCGTTAAGACTTCATACAAGGTGCTAAACGCTGCTCTTTTATCGTCGGTCATACCACTGCTCCAAAAACGTTGTCTCGAACGTCTTACATACCAATTACTTAGTTCATCAATAAATGTTGAAATGAATCTGGCTCCTCTAGTAATATCATAGGCATCTAAACTTTGGGTAACTTCCTTAATAACGGTATTTAAGCGAGAAAGAATCCATTTGTCCAGAGTCGTTTGAGTGCCACCTAAGTCACTAGAAGGGTTAAATTGATCGATTTCTGCATACATAGAGTAAAATGAGTAAACGTTTAAAAGCGTATCGATTACCTTTGACTTTGCCTGACTGACAGTTTTTTTAGAAAAGCGTTTATTATTCCACGGGGAACTGTCAGCTAACAAAGCCCATCTGAGTGAATCAGCACCAAACTCATTTATTAGCTCAGTCGGGTTCAAAGCATTTCCTTTACTCTTTGACATCTTTTGCCCGTTTTCATCTAAGATATGTCCTAAAGAAAGAACACGCTTATAGGGCGTCTGTCCTGTAAATAATGTAGAAACGGCTAGTAAGCTGTAAAACCATCCTCTTGTTTGATCTACCCCTTCAATGACTACATCAGCAGGAAATTGCTTTTTAAACATGTCGTTATTTTCAAATGGATAATGATATTGAGCAAATGGCATCGAACCACTATCAAACCATACATCAATAACTTCACTCGTTCTTTCCATCTTACAACCGCAAGTACAAGTTAATTGAACTTTATCTACATATGGTTTATGCAACTCTATATCTTCTGGTAATTCTTCTATTGAGAGTTTTCTCAATTCTTCAATTGAATTTGGAGCTTTTTCTTCGCCACACTCTTTACAAACCCAGATATTTAGTGGAGTTCCCCAATATCGATTTCTGCCAATATTCCAGTCGACCATGTTATCCAAAAAGTTTCCAAACCTTCCATCTTTCATATGGTGCGGGAACCATTGAACTCCTTGATTGTTTTGTTGCATTTGTTCTTTTACAGCAGTAGTCTTAATGAACCACCCCTCCATTGCATAATAGAGTAGGGGACTGTCGCATCTCCAACAGTGTGGGTAGCTATGTTCATATTTTTGTTTATCAAATAAAAGGTTTTGTTTTGATAGCATTTTTATTATTTCTACGTCACAGTCTTTTACAAATTGCCCTGCAAGTGGAGTTATATAGTCCTTATAGCGACCTTTTGTATCTATAACATTAACGAAATCAAGATCGTTATCTTGGATAGCTTTGTAATCATCTTCACCATGGGCAGGTGCTAAATGTACAATTCCTGTTCCACTTATTTCAGTGACAAAATCTGCCCCAACAACTTTATGACCATTGGTAACAGTGACGAAATTAAAAGGAGGTTCATAAGAAAGACCAATTAAATCTTGCCCTTTAATCACATCAACCGTTTCATAATTGTCTTTCATTACTTTTGAAACTAATGATTCAGCAAGTATGAGTATTTCTGAGCCTTGCTTTACTCGTACATAATTCATGTTAGGATTAACCGCAACCGCTACATTAGATGGCAAAGTCCAAGGTGTTGTCGTCCACCCTAAAAGGTATTCATTTTCAGTTCCTTTTAGTCGAAATTTAGCTGTAGCGGATAAATCTGTTACATCTTTGTAACCCTGTGCAACCTCATGTGAGCTAAGAGAAGTCTCGCAATGCGGGCAATAAGGAACAACCCGATGTCCTTTATACAAATAGCCTTTATCATGAATTGTTGATAGGATATTCCAGACAGATTCAATATATTTGTTATTTAACGTTATATACGGATTCTCCATATCAACCCAATAACCAAGTGCTTCAGTGAATTGTTTCCACTCATTTTCATATACAAAAACACTTTCTTTACATTTTTGAATGAAATTTTCAATTCCGTATTCTTCGATTTGGTCTTTACCACGAATATTTAATTGTTTTTCTACTTCTAATTCCACAGGTAAACCATGAGTATCCCAACCTGCTTTTCTTAAAACTTGATAACCTGACATCGTTTTAAACCTTGCTACAAAGTCCTTGATGGTTCTTCCAAGAGCATGACCTGCATGGGGTAAACCATTAGCTGTTGGCGGCCCCTCATAAAAAACAAATGTCTCTTTTCCTTCTCGGTTAGTTATAGAACGTTGAAATGTTCCTTCCTTATCCCACTGTTTACGAACTCTTAATTCCCTTTCAACATTGGATTCCATCATCATTATCACCTCATTTTAATAAAAAAACTCGATTCCACGTATGTAGAACCGAGTTTATATATAAATATATAAGCTTCCTTAAAAAATAAAAAAAACCATAGTAGTGGTTTTTTGAATTCATTACACTACGTACTATCATACGTGTCCTTGGTATCGGTAGAATGCCGTCAAAGTTTAATCTGTCTTTCAACTTTGCTTCTCGGAGAGGATTTTCATTATGGTCTTAACATTGACTTTCAGCACTTCGTCAACTCTCTGTAGATAAGATATACATAATTACTCTTTCTCGTCATTGAATTAATTATTTAATTGTTACTGATTTTAACCAATAGAAAATAAAAAGTCAATTCATTTCTATAATTAACCAAAATTCATAATTTCTAAACCTTGCATCTCATCAGAAATTTAGTAAAGCTCCCAAAGTATGCTCTGATGTTTCGTTTAGAGTGTGGTTTCTTAGTATTTGAAACGATTCCATCTGACCAAGTATGGATGTTGCAAGTATCCTTTTATAAGATAAACCCATCCAATAAAATGAGAGATTACTCGTTTTTGTTATAAATTTCTTCCCTATCTATCTTCTTTAAGTTGTTAAATACTAAATCATATGATCGGTTAATCATTTGTAGGATTTGTTCGTACGGTACTGTGCCATCAACTGTGATTGTATTCCAATGTCGTTTATTTAGATGATAGCCGGGTTTAATAGCTGGATATTGCTCACGAAGTATTTCGTTAACATCTGGTTCACATTTTAAGCTAATAGCTGGAAGGTTTTCTTTAATAGACAAAATAGCAAACATTTTACTTCCTACCTTCATTACATGTGCATCTTCCCCAAACGGAAAATCTTCATAAGCACCTCGTTTGTTTAAACAATTTTCCCGCAACACATTGAAATCCATTTTATCACTCCTTTTTTTACGGTTGTGGTTTACTATGTGATCTTCTTCCAAAATGTAATCAATAGCTTTATCACGTTTCAATTGACGATAGGACTCCCACTTCAAAACTAAGAAAAATCAACGAAGTGGGAGAGGGCTTTAGTCATACCCTTGAGGTATAAGCGTCAGTCATTATATGAGTGGTTCAACTAGCCATCAGTGGAGGACTAAGGAATACCTCCACTGATGGAAGTTTCACTTTATCAATAATTTCAATCACATCGTCACTAATAGGGTATAACCTAAGCATTTGAGACTTTTCTTTGGATTTACGAACTTCCCAAAACTTCAGTTCTACTCTTTCAACACTTTTTGTCCAGTTTGCAGCATCACCTGTTTTCTTGCAAAAATGATAAGTAGCATTGCAACGAGTATATCCGCTAGCGGGAGTGCAAGCCAAACACCAGCTACACCGATGAATTTCGGTAACAGCCACAACAGAATCAATAGAAAGACGAAACTACGTAAAACAATTATTGTAGTGGATTTTCGAATTTCACCGATGGACTGAAAGTAAGTCATGTAGACAATATTAAAGCCAAGGAACACATATCCAATGAAAAACAATCGTATTCCCTGTGTGGCAAGATTCCTAACTTCTTCCGATTCTAGGCCAAAGAGTGAGACCAGTAAAGGAGCAGTAATCAAGCCGAAAATAAGGAGAATTAACCCTAAAATGAATGCAGTCTTCTCACCAACCTTCAAACTCTCTATTAATCGTTCTTTTTCCTTTGCGCCATGATAGTAGCTGATCATTGGCTGGAGTGCAAACTCAATTGCAAAAAGTGATAGGAACAAGACGGCGTGTAAATAGTTCACGACTGAGAAAGCTGCGACTCCTTTCGTACCAAGTAAACTTACAATCGTTAAATTGTAACCAGCGATAAAGACAAGCATCCCTGCTTCAGCAAAGAAACTTGGAAATCCAATTCGAAAAATGCTTCCTGTCATCCGCCATGACCATTGGAACGAAAGCTTTCGTAAAATTGTATGCTTTTTGGTAAAGTGGAGTAACAATACGATTAAGCCAATGAAACTTGCAAGAACAGTTGCGAGTGCGGCACCAAATACCCCTAACTCCAAAATAAAAATCATATAATAATTCAAGCCAATATTAACGATTGCCGTCACTACTTGGGCAACCATGGATAAAGTAGGACTACCATCATTACGGACAAAGGTGCTGATTAACTGCTGTACAGCTATGGTCCAACCAAACAGAAGTAAAACCGTTAAATATTCAACGGTATAGGAGAACGTATCAGCATTCGCACCCAACAAATACGCAATTTCATCTACATTCAAGTATCCGAGAACTCCAGTGATTAATAGAAGTGTCAGTAGCCATGCTGTGGCTAGAGAAAATACACTCCTTGCTTTAGCCGAATCTCCTTCTCCAATATATATCGAATACATCGTTCCCCCACCAATACCAATCCACAACGAAATTGAAAAAATGAGTGAGAACAACGGCATAGCAAGGTTTACACCAGCAAGCCCTTCTGACCCCACTCCGTTACCTATAAACACCCCATCAATTAGGATATTTACAGACATCATCATAAGTCCCAATAACGATGGGAAAAAATAATTAATAAACACTTTTTTTACTGATTGATTTTTCAAAGTATTATGTGTTTCAACCATCTATTTCAACCCTCCTGTAATTCACTACAAAAGTATATACCCTAAAGTAATCTGAATGTGAAAATATTTTTCTATCGATAGTTAAATTCGAGCTAGATATTTTGTTTCGGCTTGGGTGAACAACTCATAAAGTAGTATGATTTCTATAGAAGGTTCAACCAATTTATAGCTATCGTTGTGTATACAATCCAAGAGGTTACATTAGCTCATCGAAATTATCTGATACTTTAGCTTCCTTAATTATTAAGTTTAGGTTATAATAAATCCAAAATCAATAATGTAAAGGTGATAATATGGATGACATTACTGCTTTTTATTATAAGAAATTAAAAAAAACGTCAGACGCCATAAATGCGATATTTCTGGAAGAATATAATCGTTTTGCTGAAAAAGAATTTCTCAACTTGACGACGAAGCAAGCGATCTTGTTAGAATTGTTAAAAGACAATCCATTAACGAATAGTGAAATTGCGACTCATTTTGAGATAACTCCTAGTGCATCAACACAACTTGTTGGAAAATTAGAGAAAAAAGGGTTTCTAAAACGAGAAATTAATGTGAATAATCGAAGAGAAATTATTGTGCACCTTGATGACAAAGGAATAGCGTATAACGAATCAATGGTTGAATTTGACGTATATCTTATCAAAAAGTATTATTCTAAACTAAATGAGAAAGATTTAGAAAATATGGTGGATATACAGGAGAAGATTTACCATACTGCTCTTGAAGTTCAAAAAGGAGCAAAAGATTAAGATTAGCACGTGTGTACTAACCATCAGTAGGGAGAGAAGGGAGTTCCAACTGATGGAAATTTTATTTTTTTAATTTTTTTGTCAATTTATTAAGAGTACTTAAATATACATATAACTAAACTAATTAGAGAGCTATAAAGTTTATCATTCTTCATAGTTGTATCCAAATTTCGTGTATTTTTGGTTAAAAGTTAAGTTTACTTAACTTTACACATATCTAAACATTTTATAGGAGGTTATGAACTGATGAATTTATTAACGAACAGAGTATTTCAGGTCATTTTATTTACGGACGTTATTCAACAAAGTGCCATTTGGATTCGCAATATTGCCTTGTTGTTTTTTGTAATGGAATTAACAGATAATAATCCGATTTATGTGTCATTATTAACTGTAATTGAATATGCGCCAATCTTTCTATTTTCATTTATTGGGGGAACGTTAGCAGACAGATGGAACCCTAAAAAGACGATGATTATAGGGGATTTGGCGAGTGCAATTTCGATCTTGATTATTATTGGATTTGTCAGCAATGGAAACTGGCAAGTTATTTTCCTAGCAACACTGGTCTCAAGTATTGTTAGTCAAATTTCACAGCCGTCATCGTTGATTATATTCAAAAGGCATATTCCTGAACAAATGGTTGCTTCAGCGATGGGAATCATTCAAAGCTTACAAGCTTTGTTTCTAATTATTGGGCCGATTATTGGAACATTAATCTACAGCTGGTTTGGGCTTACTGCTTCATTAGTCAGCATAACAATCGCATTTTTCATTTCTTCCATTGTGTTAATGTTTCTGCCACAAGAGAATAAAGAGCAAGAACAGACTTCATCAAGCTTTATAAATGAAATAAAAGAAGGCGTTCAATACGTAAAAAATTCAAAAAATCTAATGATTATTGCGGCGACTTTTCTGTTTATTGGATTAGGGATCGGTATTGTGCAACCACTTGATATATTCCTTGTGGTTGAACGATTAGGATTGGAGAAGGAAAACATTCAATGGTTATATACGTTAGCAGGAATCGGTATGCTTCTTGGTAGTGTTCTAGCAGTATTTATTGGAGACAAATTAAATGCAGAACGGGTTATTGTCGGTGGATTATGTTTCTTGTCTTTCTCACTTATCATCGAAGTATCATCGGTTTGGTTTGTATTAACAGCGTTTATGAATTTCATGACAGGCTTCATATTGGCGACGTGGCAAACGACGTTAAGAATGGTAGTCATTAAACTAATAGATGAGCAGTTTTTAGGTAGAGCGAATGGGATTTTAACACCATTGTTTATCGGTGGTATGCTAATCGGATCGGCAGTTGCTGGGCCAATGGTCACTTACACGTCACTCATCTTCACTTATTTCACCGCTGCAAGCATCATTTTCATAGCGGCAATGATTAGCACAAAGCTAAGTTTGCAGAGTCTGTCTACTTCTGAATTAACGAACACAAATGAATTACCTCATGTTTCGGTTGAGTGATATGTTGAGTGATATGAGATGAAGTGAACCTTCCATTAGTGGAGGTTTTCCTTCATCGTTTACTGCTGGTTAGTTGAACTCATCAAGTAATTATTGACGCAAGGGTATGACCAAAACCCTTTTCCACTTAAAATTTCGTTGATTCTCCTAAATGAAGTGGGAGTCTTAGCTTCAGTTGACACGTGATAAGCGGCTATCTTATTACAATGAACAATTATGGACATAATGCTATAGGACGGGGAAGTATCGTTAATTGTGCTTCACCTAACATAATCGAATTCTTTCAATAGATGGTCATAAAACAAACATCTTTAACTAATGGTTTAAGTACGTGTAGAAATCAAAAGGTTCTAGAAATGAAAAAAAGTTAGGATGGTCATCAGATGAAAATATTAATCGTAGAAGATGATAAAACAATTGCTTCTGGGCTTGAATATTCTTTGCAAGAAGCTAGCTATTCCACTGTTCTTTGTTATGATGTCGCAAGTGCAAAAAAGGTGTTATCAGAACAAATGGATCAACTAGTGTTATGTTTGTTTGATTTATCTCTACCCGATGGTAGCGGATATGATTTGTGCCGAATTGTGAAAGGGGAGAGTGATGTTCCTGTTATTTTTCTAACGGCTGTTGATGATGAGGTGAATGTTGTAATGGGGCTTGATATGGGCGCAGACGATTATATTACAAAGCCGTTTCGCGTACGTGAGCTGCTTTCAAGGATTCGTTCGGTCTTACGTAGGTATCAAAAATATTCTCAGACAAAGTCAATCATTAACGTTGAAGATGTGCAAATTAATACGCTTGAAGGAAAAGTATATAAAAATGAAGAGGAAATCACTTTGACTGCCTTAGAATATCGCCTATTGCTCATCTTTGCTAATCATATCGGCCAAGTTCTTTCAAGGAATCAGCTACTTGAACAAATATGGGATGTCGCAGGGGATTTTGTAAATGATAATACATTGACTGTTTATATAAAAAGGTTACGAGAAAAGCTAGAGGATCAACCCCAAAAACCTACAATCATCAAAACAGTTCGTGGTCTAGGCTATAGAGTGGGTGATTAGGTTGCTACGTCATCAAGAGACTCGAACTTTATTAGTCATCATGTGTTTAATCACTGTGTGTGTAACTGTGTTAGGCGCTTTTGTATCTTTTCATGCGATGGTTCTTGTTTTCATAAGTTGTGTTTTGTTAATTGGTAGCGCGGTCTTCTTTACAAGTTGGAGATATCGTGACATCGAAAAGCTCTCAAATTATTTACGCCAAATTAGTGCAGGTGATTATACGCTTGATGTCCGTGATAATCGAGAAAGCGAATTAAGTATTTTAAAGAACAATATTTATAAAGTTACATCAATGCTATCAGAACAGAGTGCTCTCCTTCAAAAAGATAAATCCAAGCTTACAGACGCCATTTCTGATATTTCTCATCAGCTTAAAACCCCGCTTACTTCCATGATGGTGATGACAGATTTATTAAGTGATGATGAACTGCCAACTGCAAAGAGAAATGAATTCACTCATAATCTTCGCATTCAAATTGAACGAATTGAATGGCTTGTTTCTTCATTACTGAAGCTTTCTAAAATTGATGCAGGCACGGTTCAATTCAAAAAAGATCGAGTAAAGGTAGAGAAGCTCATTCAAAAAGCATTAGAGCCAGTTTTGATTCCAATGGACATTAAAGATCAAAGCATTTCTATAAAGGGTGAAGACAACGTCGCTTTTACAGGTGATCTTAATTGGACAGTTGAAGCAATCATCAATATTTTGAAAAACTGTGTGGAACATACGCCTGAAAATGGTGAAATCACTATTTCCTTTTCAGAAAACACGCTGTATACAGAAATCATTATTACGGATAGTGGGAAAGGTATTGCAAAGCAAGATAGACCTTATATTTTTAAACGGTTTTATAAAGGAAAGAATGCTAATGCTGACAGTATCGGTATTGGCCTTGCGATTGCTTATAGCATTATTAAAAGTCAAAATGGTGATATCGAAGTCCAGAGTAAAGAAGGAGAAGGAACACGCTTTCTGATTAAGTTTTACAAACAAGTTATATAATACGAGCAACTTAAGTGACTAGATTGTCACTTAAGAGTCACTGGAGAGTCATTTTAGACAGATATAGTTAAAGCAACATCAAATGTAGGAGGTCTTTACATTGGAAATTTTAAAAATAGAAAATCTGTCTAAAGTGTACGGCAAAGGTGAAACAGCAGTGAAGGCACTAGATAATGTTTCATTTGCAGTCAACAAAGGTGAATTTGTTGCGATTATTGGGCCTTCTGGTTCAGGAAAGTCAACGCTACTTCATATGCTCGGAGGAGTGGACAGGCCTTCAAGCGGGAATGTAATTGTGGACAAAACTAATATGTATCAGCTTAATGAAACTCAACTAGCCATTTTTAGACGTAGACAAATTGGGTTAATCTATCAGTTTTATAACTTAATACCGATCCTAACAGTTGAAGAAAACATTACGTTACCTATCTTACTGGATGGACATAAAGTCGATAAAAAACAGTTGAATGAAATTGTTACCTCGTTAAGCTTAAATAATCGATTAAAGCATCTACCTAATCAACTATCTGGTGGACAACAACAACGAGTGTCTATTGGGAGAGCATTAATTAGTAATCCAGCTATCATGTTAGCCGATGAGCCAACAGGTAATTTGGATAGTAAGAATAGTAGCGAAATCATGGATTTATTAAAAATGTTTAACAAGAAGTATAACCAAACATTAATCGTCATTACACATGATGAGAGGATCGCTTTACAAGCTGATCGAATTATTACAATTGAAGATGGGAAGATTGCCAAAAATGAGGTAGTTCGGCCATGAATATTGTAAATAAATTAACGATTAGACATTTAAAGGAAAATAAGAGGCGCACACTCGTTACCATTTTAGGTATCATCATTTCTGTTGCAATGGTGACAGCTGTTGCAACACTTGCAACGTCCTTTATGGATGTGGCACAAAGAAATCAAATAGCTGATTATGGAGAATGGCATGTTCGTTATAACGATGTCAATCAAGAGCAGCTAGAAGCTATTAAAGAAGATGAAGAAACAAAATCAGTCATTCTATCTAATGATGTTGGATTTGCACAGTTTGAAGAATCCAAAAATAAACATAGGCCTTATTTTTTTGTGAAGGCATTTAATAAAGAAGGATTTAAACAGCTTCCAATAAAGGTAGTTGATGGGAGGCTCCCAAAATCAACTGATGAAGTCGTAATTTCAAAAGGTATTAATTCAATAGATGGTGTCACATACGATATTGGTGATCAGATAACAATGGAGGTTGGAGAAAGATATACGTTGGATGGTTCTGGCCCTATTGATGAAAATCTATCGTTAATACGAGAAGAAGGAAAATCAGTCGAAATATTAAAAAATACACAACAGAAAACCTATACAGTAGTAGGGGAAATTGAACCTCCAAAATGGAAAGACCCTTTTATTCCAGGTTATATCGTTATTAACTATCTAGATGAGAATTTAATTGGAACGAATCATACACTCGATGCATCAGTTGCAGTCAATAAGGTGAATCAATCGATATACGATTATACAACGTCCTTTGCACAAGAAAATAAGATCCAATCTGTTTTATATCATACTGATTTGTTGGCTTTCTACGGAGTATCAAATGACGAAGGTTTGAAAAAGACAATGGTTTTATTAACTGCCATTATTATCGGGGTTATTATAGCTGGATCAGTTGCTTTAATTTATAATGCTTTTGCAATAAGCATCTCTGAACGAGCTCGTCATTTAGGAATGTTAAGTAGTGTAGGAACAACGAAAAAGCAAAAACGAAATTCTGTTCTGTTTGAGGGTTTGATTGTTGGTTTAATTAGTATTCCAATCGGAATAATATTCGGGGTTATTGGAATTGGTATTACACTATCATCTACTAACTCAATATTTCTAGAAGTATTTGATATAGAGGAAAAATTAAACTTAATTGTCACACCGCTATCGATATTAATTGCATGTGGCATTTCAATCATCACGATCTTTATATCTGCCTATTTACCAGCTCGCAAAGCTTCAAAAATATCTGCGATTGATGCAATTCGTCAAACTCAAGATGTTAAATTATCAGGGAAAAAAGTAAAAACATCTAAGCTTGTTCGTAAATTGTTCGGAATTCAGGCTGAAATTGGTTTGAAGAATTTAAAGAGGAATAAAAGAAGGTACCAAGTAACTATCTTTTCCTTAGTGATTAGTATTGTTCTTTTCTTAACAGTATCTTTTTTCACTGATAATATGCAAAAGTCAATCGAGTTAAAAATGCAAACACTTAATGATTATGACATTCAAGTCGGAACAATTGTTGAAAATAGTGATTTATTAACGTCAGTTAGTACACTTGAGGATGTGACGAATTACAATATTGTAAAGTCATTCTCTCTAAATACGTGGATCGATGAGGACAAGGTACCCGCTGATTCTAAACAACAGTATTTTGACATAAATGACGATGGAAAACGACTCTATCATGTAAATGTACAGGCATTAGATGAAGCGAGCTTCCAAAACTATGCACAGTCAGTTAATGCAGATGTTGAAAGGTTTGCTGATGCTACTAAACCAGCTGCGATACTAATCGATACGTTTAACTATAAAGATAGAGAAGCGAAAAAAATTATAGAATCGACATCTATTCTTGCTGAGCCGGGTATGAAAATCGATTTAATTAATAAAGATTTTGAAACAGAGGAAGAAACATTTGTAAATTCTATCGAAATAGCTTCGGTGGCTGAAAATTACTCAATAGGTAATGCAACATCGGGATACGGCTCATTTGTAATTATCGTACCGGAAAGCTTAATGGAACAACTCGTTCCTGTAGATTACAAACGAGAAGTATTTGCTGATCTTTTCTTATCTTCATCTGATCCGATGAAAACACAAGTAGAAATTGAAGAGTTTGGTGAAACGGATATAACTATTGATAATAAAACTGGCCAAAGACTTAATACCGAACGGGTTGTTTTATTAATGGAGGTATTTTCCTACGGATTTACAATTCTCATTACAGCGATATCTGTTGCAAATATTTTCAACACAATTTCAACTAGTATTGCATTACGTAAACGAGAATTTGCGATGTTAAAATCAATTGGAATGACTCCTAAAGAATTCAATAAAATGATTAATTACGAAAGTATCTTTTATGCAATAAAGTCATTGCTATACGGTTTACCGATAAGCATTGCGATCATGTATTTCATTCATCGAGCTATAGCGAACACGATCATCTATAAATTTACATTACCGTGGGTGGATATCATCATTGTCATTATCACGATATTCATGATTGTAGGTGCAGCAATGCTCTATTCAAGTTCAAAAGTTAAAAAAGAAAATATTATCGATGCATTAAAAATGGAAAATATATAGGTTAATTTGAGGGTAGTGTTAAGGAAGTTTTTCTTAACACTACCCTCTTTTAGTTATGAAGCTAGTAAATCGGTGGATTGTGCTAGCAACTATTATGAACTTTGACAGATATGTTCAAAATATTTCGTGCTCATACGACAATTAATTTGATATAATGTAAATTATTTCTATCTACTAAACTATTATTTATCATGTGTCAACTGACGGTAAGGCTCAGGTTTTGAAACATAGAAAAGTTACCGAGGTTTTAGTGGAAGAAGAAGCATCATTTATTACTTGATTTGTTTAATAGGAAGAACAAGAGAAGCTTCCATTAGATGAAGTTTCACATTATAGAAAGGAGCTATTACCGTGAAATATTGTCATAAGTGTGGCCAACAATTAAAGAACGAGTATACATATTGCACTGAATGTGGAACGAAGCAGCACGAGTTAACTGAAATTAAAGCACAGCCACAATTAGAACAACACATTGAAAGTAAACCAATCAAGAAACCGAGAAAACCACTTTCACGAAAGAGTAAGGTGTTAATTGGAAGTACGTTTGTATTGGTTACTGTCTTGTTTATTATGTTTAAAATGACATCGAACCTTTATGATCCGTTGCAGGATGTGAAAGCGCTTGATGCTGCAGTAATGAAACAGGACAGAGAAGCTTTCTTTTCCATTGTGGAAGTCAATGAGGACGCGTTATTAGATGAAGAAAGTTATTTATTTTATTTGCTTGAGAATGATTGGGATAAGATTCGAAATGATTTAGTGAAAGCAATAAGTGAAGATGAGGATTTACCATTTGGTCAATCTATTACAGATCGTAGTGGTAATAAGATCTTTGTTTTGAAGAAGAAAAATGAATCATTTTGGGGGTTTGATCAATATACGATTGAGGCAGTGCCAATTCGAGTCGTTGTAAAATCAAATTATCCGATGACTAGATTTAATCTAGATGGAGTAGCACAATTAGTAGAAGAAGCAGACAAACGTACCGAGCTTGTTCGTGCTTATCCAGGTAGATATGAACTATCAGCTATAGCAGAGAATGAATTTGGACAGTTCAAGTTATCAAAAGGATCTGTTGACGTTGTTGGTAATGGCACAAATAAGGAACAGTTCCTGTTTTCATTTCCTGAACGTGTATATACGTGGAAAGCGGATGTTGAAGGAGCTATCCTCTTCGTAAATGGTCAAAGTACAGGGAAAACATTAGAAGATTATCGTACGCTCGGTCCATTTCCGAACAAGGAAGTGAGTATGCATGCAGAATGGGAAAATAGTGATGGTACAGTATTCAAATCAGAGCATGTAACAGCAAATGATGCTATTTGGAGAACCTTACATTTTAAATTTGAGCAAGAAGCGATCGAGGCACAAAAAGCTGTTCAAGCGATGTTAACAGAAGAAAGCTCAAGTTAAACAATAAATACAGAATAGTAGGTAGTCAAATTGAGGAATGGTGATGAGATGATCTGTTCGAAGTGTAGTCATGAACAAATGAGCGGGAAATATTGTGGGATATGTGGGAACAAATTTAGTTCAAACAATGCTATCGATGAGGTTAGTGCGATGGTTGAACCTGCCATGTCTGACGTAGGAAGTTATCAAGAGAAGACACCTATTCATCAGGATCAGTTACTGAAAGTGAAACAGTATAAAGGATACTTCGTTACGTTATTGAAGCAACCGTCGCAAGCATTTCAATTGAATAAACAGGATTTTGTTAATGGGTTAATGACCATGATTTTGTCAGCATTGACATTTGCACTTGTTTTATATGTTGTCGTAAACAATGCTTATCAATCAATTGTACTTGGGATAAGGCAATTCATGTTAGATGAAAATATAAGTAACTTATTTTTTAATTACGGGTTAGATCCGTTCGTTTGGGTGAATCATATAAACGGAATTTTTTTAGAAGATGGTTTACCGATTCGGTCATTACCATTTTTCAATGTTGCCTTTTCTTTCTTCTTCGTTATGTTCATATTTTCAATAGTAGCGCTGTTTGTGATGTTCTTCTGTTTGAATCGAATGAAGGTTCAAGTTTCAGCGAAAGTGTTAGTTGCCCAATATGGAGGATTAATCGTTCCGTTTCTTATGATGAATGTTATTGCACTGTTACTTGGAATGATTGGTTTAGTTTCGGGCATGGTATTATTAATTTTCATATCGAGCATATGTAGTTTGTTTCTTATACCGGGCTTGTTTGTATATGAATATGCGAAAAATGAGCGTAAGAGGGACAGGTTGTATTGGAGTATCGGCGGTATGTTAGCTATTATGTTTGTCGATTATGTACTCGTTTCATTTTTTATCGAGCAGTTTCTAAGAGGTCTTTTCGTTCCGAATATGTTTTAAAGTAAAGAAAACTTCCATCAAGGTTACTGTTAACCAAATTGATGGAAGTTTTTCTATTAACTCATTTGAACTAACTTCTCAACTGCTGGAATGTCGGCTGCTGCCCATTCAAGAACAGTTAGCTTGTTATGATGTACCCAGCGTAATTCAGCATGTTCACGAGCAACTGGTGTACCGTTCGTAATTCTAGCTTTGAACGTAATCAGTTGTACAATTATGGAATCATATGTATGTGTTGTGTCTTCAACTTGATCGAATACGGTAATTGTACAGTCTAGCTCTTCTGAAATTTCACGTATGAGTGCCTCTTCTGGTGTTTCATGCTCCTCAATTTTGCCACCAGGGAATTCCCACAGGTTTGGTAAGGTCATCGTTTTACTACGTTTTGCACAAAGGATTTCGTCTCGGTCATTTTCGATGATTGCACCGACAACTTTAACAGATTTCATCACACATCACTCCTAAGTAACAGCGTATCATAATTAAATAAGGAGAAAAAAGTCAATCTATTATTTTAAAAGTACATTCTATATAATGAAAGATGAACGATTATCACTTGTTAACTGACGCTAAGCCTCTCGCTTCAAAGCTAGGAAAGTCAATTAAATATATGTAGGTGAGCGGATGTAAGTAATTACTAGATTGGTTCAACTATCCATCAGTTGGGGGAATCAAGGGGAATTTGAACTGATGGAAGTTTCACTTTATGAGGAATAAGCTATTGGATATGTTTTTTTGATTCGAAATTCGGGGGATATAGAGAAGATATGAGAGAATATCGACAAATTGTTGTAGCGTTTCTCGGTGTGACTGTCGTAGTGTTCATTGGAACGTTAGGTTATATGTATTTTGAAGACTTAAACGTTTTTGATTCGTTATGGTTAACAATGGTTACGGTCTTAACAGTTGGATATGGTGATGTATATCCAGTAACACCTGAAGGGAAAACATTCACTTTAGTACTCGTCCCATTAGGCGTTGGGGTTGCGACATACGGTGTTGGTTCGTTTGCAGCACTAATATTAGAAGGAAGATTGAGTAATACTGTTGGGAGGAAGAGAATGAAGAAGAAAATGTCCCAATTACATAATCATGTCATTATATGCGGTCTCGGTCGTGTTGGACGAGAGGTACTTAAACAGTTAGAGCTGCAAGGGATCCCATTCGTTATTGTAGAGAAGGATGAGCAGTTGCTTGAAAAACATAAACAGGATAGACTCTATGTAAAAGGTGATGCGACTGTTGACCAAACACTACTTGAAGCAGGTATTGAGCGGGCAAGTGGATTAATTGCGGCTTTACCAGGTGATGCTGATAATGTGTTCATTTCACTTACTGCAAAGGGGTTAAATAAAAATATACAAGTCGTAAGTCGAGTTGACAGAGTTGAATCTGAAGAGAAGCTATTTCGAGCTGGGGCAGACCATGTTGTCAATACGTCAAGTATTGGAGGCATCCGAATGGCACTGTCTTTTTTGAAGCCGAATAGTGTAGAATATTTAGATGTACTATTTGAAGCAAATAATCAATTTTTTGGTGTAGAAGAAATTTGTGTTGCGGAACAATCTGAAGTTGCAGGGTTGTCATTAAGACAATGTAATATTCGTAACCGCTTCGGTGTAACGGTTGTTGCGATTAAGCGTAGCGATGACTTCCTAACGCATCCGAGTGCAGATGATGTGTTGACAGCGGCTGATATGGTGATTGCATTCGGTACACAATCTAACCTAAAACAGTTCGAACGTGCCTTAACAAAAAAGAATGAGCTATCGAAGAAATAGAATTTTAGAAAGTAAATGAAGCAAGGATTGTGGTTTATGTTAAAACGAATATTAAAGGAAGAATCCCATCTATATTTTAAGAAACGATTGACCAGTGTACAAATCATCATTTTGTTTTACCTTGGAGCTGTGACGATTTCAACGTTATTGTTGAGCTTACCGATTGCACATAATCCTGGTGTAGACTTGTCATTTATTGATGCACTATTCACTGCAGCTAGTGCAGTTAGCGTAACGGGGCTAACTGTTGTCAACACCGCAGAGACATTCTCGGGTGTAGGTGCATTCATTATCGCCGTTGTTTTACAAATTGGTGGCGTCGGGGTCATGACACTCGGAACGTTCATTTATATGATACTAGGTAAAAAAATTGGTTTGAAGCAGCGACAGTTGATTCGAATTGACCATAACCAATCAACATTGTCAGGTCTAGTAAAGTTAATGAGGCAAATTGTCGGACTGATCTTATTGATTGAACTAGTTGGGGCAATTATTCTGAGTTTGTATTATTTGAAGTATTTTCCGACCGTGAAAGAGGCAATTATTCAAGGGACATTTGCTTCGATTAGTGCAACGACGAATGGTGGATTTGATATTACAGGTTCATCACTAGTCCCATTTGCAAATGATTACTTCGTACAGTTTATAACGATCATTCTTATAATACTCGGAGCGATTGGGTTTCCAGTATTAATTGAAGTGAAAGAATTTTTGTTTCGTTCAAAAGAAGATCGGATCTTTTTCCGCTTTTCATTGTTTGCTAAGCTTACGACAGTAACGTATTTCCTATTAATTATTGTCGGGGTCGTTGCGATAGGGTTATTTGAGTGGAATCATTTCTTTGCAGGGAAAGAATGGCATCAAGGTTTGTTTTATGCGTTATTTCAATCGATATCAACGAGAAGTGCAGGGTTATCTACAATGGATGTTAGTGAATTCAGTGAAGCAACACAGCTTGTGCTTAGTAGTTTAATGTTTATTGGAGCGTCACCATCAAGTGTTGGGGGAGGCATACGAACGACGACATTTGCATTGACGATTCTGTTCTTCTGGAATTTTTCACGTGGAAAGCATTCGATTAAAATCTTTCGTCGTGAAGTTCATGAAAGTGATATGCGCAAAGCACTTGTCGTACCGTTAGTAGGCGTGATGATGTGTACGATAGCGGTTATTATTTTAGTAGCGATTGAGGATTTTTTACTTATGGAGATTATCTTCGAGGTGTGTTCAGCATTTGGAACAACAGGGCTGTCAATGGGGATTACACCCGATCTTTCAACAATCGGAAAGCTCATTCTCATCTTTCTAATGTTTGTTGGACGGATCGGTATCCTATCCTTCCTGTTTATGATTAAAGGGAAAGATACGAAACCAGAAGCTTATCGTTATCCGAAAGAACATATTATTATTGGTTAATTAAAAAGCTAGATGACTGGCATCATGCAGTCACCTAGCTTTTTTACGTATTTTAACTGACACTAGAACTGCTTAAAAAAGGAAACGAATTACAAATGGGGGAGTGCTCTCCTCTGGAAGAGAGCATTGTTAATTATCTAATTGTTTCAACTAACCATCAGTGGAGGATGAAGGAATACCTCCACTGATGGAAGTTTTACTTTATTCATTGTGAACTTTCACAAATACACTTCCAAATAAGTTTTCTCCAATATACGCATCTAACTTCCACATTCCACTTTTCGGAAGCGACATTATCGAAGGAACATGTTTGTCTGCACCATTATTAGGTCCACCTAAAATTTGGTCTTCTACAACAGTAACTTGTTCATTACTTACTTCATGAGTAGCTATAACTGTTAAACTACCATTGAACTCTTCTTCAGTCCCCCAGAAATGCCACATATATTTATTAACTTTATTAGGAAGGAACTTTACAGTTTCATCGCCATAAATAAATGCTAATCGCTCTTGTTCACCTATCATTGTATAATTATCAGACTCAAATATAGGACTCTCTTTCCAATCCTCCATGTTTTCATTTGTTGCTACTGTATTCTCATTACAAGCAATTAAAATTGACGAAATAAATAATAATATTACTAAAGTAGTCAACTCCCTAGGCATATAAACAACTCCCAAATAAATTTTTATCACGTTTCAACTGACGCTAAGACTCCCACTTCAGAACCTTGGAAAACCAACGAATTTCTGATTGATCTATGTAAATTTATTCCAACCTAAAGATTAGTAATAGTTTAATATTTATTAAGTTCTTTTGCAACTGAGACGGTTATATTTTTATCTGCTCTTATTTTTGAAATGATGGACTATCGTGTAGTATCTTCTAATTTCTCATTATGTTCATTGTGCTTTTGATTTAAGTTCGTTACTCCCACAAACTGCTATCATTACAAGAATGGCTCGGATAAGGAGGACAAAATACAGTGAAAATATCGCAATTTAAAAGAGTTAGGATAGTAATAGTCATGGCTGTTTTCATAGAGATTGTGGTTATCTTTTACCTTACTATTAATAGGTTTATATAATGAGGTTTAAGGAGACGTTCAGGGTGTGGAAAGACATATATGAAGATTTCAGCGAATTAACTAAATCAGATCAATGGCGTTATTTAATGCTATGAAACAAGACTTGTTTCCAGGTGAACCAGATGAAATTACTAAACTACCATTTGAAAAACGAATGGAGCAAATGCTTATTTCAGCGTGTCAAAAATCGAATTATACAACGGTTGAGATAATTAGAAGTGCATAAAAAAGACCTTATTTTAAGGTCTAGAAATATTATTTTTTCTCACAAGCAACTGGTGACCAAAAACCATCCTTCTTTATCACTACTTCTCCCTCTATATCGAAGTTATCAAAGCATTTCTCTATAATGAGTTTGTTTGCTTGATGATTCTTGTACATTTGATTAAACACTAAACCGCCTATCGTTAAAATAGTTACACTTCCAAGTATTGCGATAATCATATTTAGTTTTTTTTTATTCAAATATGTCCTCTCCTTTCATTAAAATACAATACCGTTTTATTGTATTTTTTTCTATATATTTCTATTATCAAAAGCAACAATCTTTCAGAAAACAGCTATTCTATAACTGCATTTGAGGTTTATAGATAGAAAGAAGTCATTTTGAATATTTTATCAAAATGACTTCTTTCTTATAGTGATATTAAGATAATGCTGCTCAAACTTTATTTGATTAAAACAGCATACTTGAAATCAAAAAAT